>NZ_JBXUOY010000132.1:0-13921 GCF_057196705.1 Streptomyces sp. ATLC9
CCACGGTCCCGCGCATTGGGGGCAGCCCCCCCCCCCCCCCCCCCGCCCCCCGGCCGCCCCCCCCGCGGGGCGGCCCGATTGCTGAGACGGAGCTGACCACGATGTGACCGGCCGGTAAGGTCGTAGCCGTGCCGAAGCCGCTCAGTCTGACGTTCGACCCGATCGCCCGCGCCGACGAACTGTGGAAGCGGCGATGGGGCTCCGCGCCTCCGATGGCCGCGATCACCTCGGTCATGCGCGCGCACCAGATCCTGCTCGCGGAGGTCGACGCCGTCGTCAAGCCCTACGGGCTGACCTTCGCCCGCTACGAGGCGCTTGTGCTGCTGACCTTCTCCAGGGCGGGCGAGCTGCCGATGTCGAAGATCGGCGAGCGGCTGATGGTCCACCCCACCTCCGTGACCAACACCGTCGACCGCCTGGTGAGGTCCGGTCTGGTGGCCAAGCGCCCCAACCCCAACGACGGCCGCGGCACGCTCGCCTCCATCACCGACCGGGGGCGCGAGGTGTGCGAGGCGGCCACCCGCGACCTGATGGCGATGGACTTCGGTCTCGGCGCCTACGACGACGAGGAATGCGACGAGATCTTCGCGCTGCTCAGGCCGCTGCGCGTGGCCGCGGGGGACTTCAGGGAGGGCTGAGCCGGGCCCCCGCCGGGTCCCGCGGAGCGCCGGTTACGCTCGTGTGCATGAAGAAGAGCGTGCTCACCCGCTACCGGGTGATGGCCTACGTCACCGGTGTCCTGCTGGTCCTGCTGGTCGTCGGCATGATCGGCAAGTACCTGCTGGAGATGGACGGGGCCGAGGGCTTCACCAGCGTCATCAGCATCGCCCACGGCTGGCTGTACGTGCTGTACCTGGTCTTCGCCTTCGACCTGGGCTCCAAGGCGAAGTGGAGGTTCGGCAAGCTGGCCTGGGTGCTGCTCGCGGGTACCGTCCCCACCGCCGCGTTCTTCGTCGAGCGGAAGGTGTCGCGCGAGGTCGAGCCGCTGGTCGAGGACGAGACGGCCGTCCCCGCCGGGGCCTGAGAGCTCCCCCGGGCCCACCGGACCGTCCGTGTGCGCCGCACCGCACCCGGCGGTCTTCCATCGACAATTACTTGGACGTCCTAGTAAATTTGTGCGTATGGACGCTGACGCCATCGCAGAGGGCCGCCGCCGCTGGCAGGCCCGGTACGACGCCGCACGCAAGCGGGACGCCGACTTCACCACGCTCTCCGGCGACCCCGTCGAGCCGGTCTACGGCCCCGCTCCCGGCGACACCGTCGAGGGGTTCGAGCGGATCGGCTGGCCCGGCGAGTTCCCCTTCACCCGCGGTCTGTATCCCACCGGCTACCGCGGCCGGACCTGGACCATCCGCCAGTTCGCCGGCTTCGGCAACGCCGAGCAGACCAACGAGCGCTACAAGATGATCCTCGCGGCCGGCGGCGGCGGGCTGTCGGTCGCCTTCGACATGCCCACCCTGATGGGCCGCGACTCCGACGACCCGCGCTCGCTGGGCGAGGTCGGCCACTGCGGCGTCGCCATCGACTCCGCCGCCGACATGGAGGTCCTCTTCCGGGACATCCCGCTGGGCGAGGTCACCACCTCGATGACGATCAGCGGCCCGGCCGTGCCGGTGTTCTGCATGTACCTGGTGGCAGCCGAGCGCCAGGGCGTGGATCCCGCCGTCCTCAACGGCACGCTCCAGACGGACATCTTCAAGGAGTACATCGCGCAGAAGGAGTGGCTCTTCGAGCCGGAGCCGCATCTGCGCCTGATCGGCGACCTGATGGAGCACTGCGCGCGGGGCATCCCGGCGTACAAGCCGCTGTCGGTCTCCGGTTACCACATCCGCGAGGCCGGCTCGACGGCCGCGCAGGAGCTGGCGTACACCCTCGCCGACGGCTTCGGCTACGTGGAGCTGGGCCTCTCGCGCGGCCTGGACGTGGACGCCTTCGCGCCCGGCCTGTCGTTCTTCTTCGACGCGCACCTGGACTTCTTCGAGGAGATCGCCAAGTTCCGCGCCGCCCGGCGGATCTGGGCGCGCTGGATGCGGGACGTGTACGGCGCGAAGAGCGAGAAGGCGCAGTGGCTGCGCTTCCACACCCAGACCGCGGGCGTCTCGCTCACCGCCCAGCAGCCGTACAACAACGTGGTGCGCACCGCCGTGGAGGCGCTGGCGGCGGTGCTGGGCGGCACCAACTCCCTGCACACCAACGCCCTGGACGAGACCCTCGCCCTGCCCAGCGAGCAGGCCGCGGAGATCGCGCTGCGCACCCAGCAGGTGCTGATGGAGGAGACGGGTGTGGCCAACGTGGCCGACCCGCTGGGCGGTTCCTGGTACGTCGAGGCGCTGACCGACCGGATCGAGGCCGACGCCGAGAAGATCTTCGAGCAGATCAGGGAGCGCGGCCACCGGGCGGTGCCCGACGGACAGCACCCCATCGGCCCGATCACCTCCGGCATCCTGCGCGGCATCGAGGACGGCTGGTTCACCGGCGAGATCGCCGAAGCGGCCTTCCGCTACCAGCAGTCGCTGGAGAAGGACGAGAAGAAGGTCGTCGGCGTCAACTGCCACACCGGCTCGGTCACCGGCGACCTGGAGATCCTGCGGGTCAGCCATGAGGTCGAGCGCGAGCAGGTGCGCGTGCTGGCCGACCGCAAGGCCGGGCGCGACGACGCGCGCGTGCGCGTCGCCCTGGACGGGATGCTGGCCGCCGCCCGGGACGGTTCCAACATGATCGAGCCCATGCTGGACGCGGTGCGGGCCGAGGCGACGCTGGGCGAGATCTGCGGGGTACTGCGGGAGGAGTGGGGCGTCTACACCGAGCCCGCGGGCTTCTGAGGCGGCACCCGGCGCGCGGTCGGCCACCATGCGCCGCGCCGTGTGCCGGACCCCCGCCCCGCTCCCGTCCTTCCGGGACGGGGCCCGGGTCCGGGGTGCGGGAGGGGTTCCCGGCCGGGCGGCCCGCCGGACGGCGCCGGAGGCCGTCAGACGTCCATGGCGCCGCCGGAGCCGTCCGGCGCGGGCTCGGCGGCGGGTCCCGGTGGCTGACAGGCCGTGCAGCAGCAGGGCGGTCAGGGCACGGGCCCACGCCGGGGTGACCTTCTCCGAGCCGACCGGTGAGCGGTGGACGACCGCGCCCGCGATCATGTCGAAGACCAGATCGACGGCGTGGTCCGCCGCGGCGGCGCCCTCCGGGCCGGGCGCGTCGGGCGGGAGCTCGCCGGCCGCGGCCATGAGTTACGCTACGAGGCGTATCGAAAAACTGGTTCCGAAACCCCGGAACCGGCGGCGATCACGCGAGAACCACTGGCGCCGGACGGGGACCCGGCGCCGATGTGCGACACGCTGCACGGAACGGTCCGGGGACGGGGGAGACTGGTCACATGCAGCCACGCAACATGTCCATGAGCGGAGTGGTCGACCTCGCCGCGGTGAAGGCGGCCGGGGAGGCCAAGCAGAAGGCCGAGGAGGCCCGTGCGCGGGCCGCACGGCAGCAGGGCGGGGCCGGTGGTTCCGGAGCGGCCCCGGTGCCCCTGGTGATCGACGTCGAGGAGGCGGACTTCGAGCAGGAGGTGCTCCAGCGCTCCGCCGAGGTCCCGGTCGTCATCGACTTCTGGGCCGAGTGGTGCGAGCCGTGCAAGCAGCTCGGGCCGCTGCTGGAGCGGCTGGTGCGCGAGTACGCCGGGCGCCTCCTCCTCGCCAGGATCGACGTCGACCGCAACCAGATGCTCTTCCAGCAGTTCGGGGTGCAGGGCATCCCGGCCGTCTTCGCGGTGGTGGCCGGCCAGGCCCTGCCGCTGTTCCAGGGCGCGGCGCCCGAGCAGCAGGTGCGCGAGGTGCTGGACCAGCTCGTCCAGGTCGCCGAGCAGCGCTTCGGCATCACCGGCGTCCCCGTGGGGGAGGGCGAGGGCGGCGAGCAGACCCCGGCCGCGCCCGCCGCCCCGGAGGACCCGGCGCTGGCCGCCGCCCACGCCGCGCTGGACGCGGGGGATCTGGGCGGTGCGATCCAGGCGTACCGGAACGTACTCGCCGGTGATCCGGCCAGCACCGAGGCCAAGCTGGGCCTGGCCCAGGCCGAGCTGCTGCAGCGCGTTCAGGGGCTGGACGCGGCCCAGGTGCGCAAGGAGGCGGCCGAGGCGCCCGCGGACGTACAGGCGCAGCTGAGGTCGGCCGACCTCGACCTGGCGGGCGGGCACGTCGAGGATGCCTTCGGCCGGCTGGTGGAGACGGTCCGCCGTACGGCGGGGGACGACCGGGAGACCGCCCGCGTCCGTCTGCTGGAGCTCTTCGAGGTGGTCGGACAGGAGGATCCGAGGGTGGTCGCGGCACGCGGTGCCCTTGCCCGGGTGCTCTTCTGACCTGCCGGTTCCGGTGGTCCGGGGCTTATTGACATAACGATCAACAGCGGCCGCGACTTTACCGAAACTTGGTAATCGTGGCCGCTGTTACTCGCAGTAAACCGCCTGGGGTGCTTGGTCCCGCCAAGTCCTTTTGGTCCACTCGCCCGTCGTTTCCTCCCGTGACCGCGGGTGCGTGAACCATCACTTTGGGTACCGCCTCCGTCTTCTTCCCGTTACTCGCAAGTAACGAGCCCCTTGTGTCCCGGCCTCTCATGGACCACGATCGGCCACGCTCGGTCCATCGTCCGCAGCCCGGCACACCACATCCGGGCACAGCCGGACCATGGGTCCCCACCGGGCGGGCCGGCGTCGGTGACGCCGACCGCGGACAGGGGGGTCCCCGCCGAAGGGCGGGGCCTGTCCGGCAGGTCGCGCGAGAGCGTGGCCGAGTGGTTGTCGCTCGGGGGTGGTCGCCGGCGCTTCGGAATCCGATGAATCCGGGTATCGGCGCTCCCCTTCCCGAGGACGTAGCACTTCTCCCATCCCGTCCGGGTCCGGCCCGGGCCGGAGATGTACGTCCGAGAAGGAGGAAAGTCATGGAGTCTGTGGCTCGTGGCGGGACCAGATGGAAGCGGTTCGCCGTCGTCATGGTCCCCAGCGTCGCCGCCACGGCGGCGGTCGGGGTCGCCCTGGCGCAGGGTGCACTCGCCGCGTCGTTCAGCGTCTCCGGTCAGCAGGCGAAGGTCTCGGTTGACCGGCTGGACGGCAGGGGGTTCGTGCAGTACGGCACGATCGACACCGTGCACGGGGGCAAGGAGGTCCCCGTCGCGGTGTCGGCCTTCAGGAGCGCCGAACTAAGGGGCCTGTGCCAGTCCGTCGTGATCCCCGTCCCGGGCTTCGGCGATGTCTCGGTGAAGCTGAACGCGGGCAACGACGGCAAGGTCGTCGAGGCGAGGAACCTCTACATCGACCTCGACCAGCTCGACGCCGACGCCACGTTCACGAACATCAACATCGGCGTCTCGGCGAACGACACGAGCAAGGGCCCGGGCCTGAAGGACGGCGACACCGTGCTTCCGGGCTCCTTCGCCCAGGAGGCCGACGAGGTGCTGCTCACCGACGTCAGGCAGAGGTCCTGGGCCACCAGCGCCGGCACCTTCAAGCTCTCCGGCCTTTCGCTGAACGTGGCCAAGGGCAAGAACGAGTGCTTCTGACGCACTGAGCGGAAAGGGAGCGGGGGACCGACCGCCGAGCCGGTCTCCCGTCTCCCCGCAGTGCCATCGATCTTATGGACAGTTCGGCCCTAGGGAGCTGTTTTCTGATGAGTGCCGAGTCGCGGGGAGCGCGTGAACGCATCGGTCACTGGCGGCAGTCGTTCCGCCTGTGGCGCTGGCAGCGCCCCTTCTGGGCGGGACTGCTGACGCTGCTGGGCGGCGTACCGATCATCTGGATCCCGTACGCCGATCCCAGCCTGAGCCAGCTGTCCTTCCGGCTGGCGACCACCACGGGCTCCGGATCGCTGATCATCGGCGTGCTGCTGTTCGTGCTGGGCCTGACCATGTGGTTCCAGCCGCACTCCCGGGTGTTCAGCGGAGTCGCCGCCATCCTGCTGGCCCTGGTCTCGCTGGTGGTCTCCAACCTCGGAGGCCTCTTCGCGGGCTTCCTGCTGGCGATGGTCGGCGGCGCCATGGGCGTCTCCTGGGTGCAGAGCAAGGAGCGGCCGGCCGGTCCCGAAGAGTCTCCGCGGGAGGTGGGTCCGGCCATCGTCGAGCCGGCCCCCGCGGGGGCGGACGACGGATGGAACGGGGCGCGCCGTGACGCCTGACGAGCTGGACCGGGAGGGCGCGGCCGCGCCGCCCCGGCGTACGAGGAGCGGACCGCGCCACGCCGCCCCGAGGAAGCCGCTGCTGACCCGGCTGCACGTTCCCGCGGGCAAGGCGATAGCCCTGGCCGCCATGCCGTCGGCCGTGCTCATGGGCATGGGGCTGACGCCCAGGCTCGCTCTCGCCGAGCCGCTGCCGAAGAACCCCTTCCGCGACGGGCCGTGCGTGACCGCGCCCGACAGGGAGGCGGAGAAGGACGGCGGCCGGGAGGCGGGCAAGGGAGAGTCCGGCCAAGACGACAAGGACGACAAGGACGACAGGGACGGTCGGGACGAGCAGGACGGCGGGGAGGTGAGGCCGGGCACCACGCCCGAGCCCGAGCCCGGCGCCACGGCGCCCGCCGAACCCCCGGTCGGCGGGACCGGATCCGGCGGCGCCGGAGGTGGCGAGGAGGAGGCCGGTACGCCGGAGCCCGAGCCGGGTTCCTCGGAGACCGAGGAGCGCAACCCGCTGGACCCGCTGGGCATCGGCGACGCCATCAAGGACCTGTTCACCCCGGGCGACAAGGACGGGGAGGACGGGGCGGACGGGGTGGCCGAGGACGGGGCGGAGCCCTCCGCCCCGCCGAGTCCGTCGCGGCCCGGGCAGACCGGGGACGGCGGCTCCGACACCCTGGTGAAGGACGCCGTGGACGGTGCCGTGAGGGGCGTCGAGAAGGGGCTGGAGGACACCGCGGGACGGATCGGTGACGCGCTGGAGGACGCCGCCGGCGAGGCACGCGAGGAGGCCGCCGGGGAGCCGGCGGACGACGCGGCCGCCCCCGGAGCGGATGCCTCCGGCAAGGAGCCCTTCCCCTGCCCGGCCTACGACGCCGAGGCACTGGCCGAGGCCGAGGAGGAGCGGACCGAGGCGGTGCTGCCCAACGCCCCGTGGCTGCTGGAGACCAGTCTGCTGGCCCTCCACGGCCTGGACTACCAGGGCATCGTCAAGGTCCGCACCCACAACGGCACGGTCAAGAACGCCCTGAAGTTCACCGCCCGTTCGGTGGACATCCGGGACCTGCACCAGCTGGTGGAAGGGCCCGGCGGCAGCACCGCGCACGTCAGGGCCGCCGAGGGCAGCACCTCCACCATCCGCAACGGCACGGTGACGATGTACACCGAGGAGCTCAAGGGCAAGCTCTTCGGACTCGTCCCGATCACCTTCAGCCCCCAGTCGCCGCCGCCGCTGAACATCCCCGAGGTGTTCTTCACGGAGGTGTCGGTCAGGCAGGCCGGCCAGTTCGGCGGCGAGCTGCACATTCCGGGCATGAACCTCTACAACGACTGACCCGCGGCGGACGGGCGGCGGCCCGCGCGCCTCCGAGAGGTGCGCGGGCCGCCGCCCGTCCGCCGTTCCCGGGCCGGGGTCAGCGCTCGTCGCCGCCCAGGTGGTGCACCAGCACCATGTTGGTGGTGCCGGGGATGCCGGGGGGTGAGCCGGCCGTCATGATCATGGTGTCGCCGGTGTTGTACCGCTGGAGCTTGAGCAGCTCGGCGTCGACCAGGTCCACCATGTCGTCGGTGTGGTCCACGTGCGGCACCACGAAGGACTCCACGCCCCAGCTCAGCGTGAGCTGGCAGGCGGTGGAGGGCTCGGTGGTGAAGGCCAGGATCGGCTGGGCGGCCCGGTAGCGGGAGAGCCGCCGGGCGGTGTCCCCGGACTTGGTGAAGGCGACCAGCGCCTTGCCGTTGAGGAAGTCCGCCATCTCACAGGCCGCACGGGCCACCGAACCGCCCTGGGTGCGCGGCTTCTTGCCGGAGACCAGCGGCTGGAGGCCGCGCGAGAGCAGCTCCTCCTCGGCGGCCTGCACGATCTTCGACATCGTTTTGACCGTCTCGATCGGGTACTGGCCCACCGAGGACTCCGCCGAGAGCATCACCGCGTCCGCGCCGTCCAGGATCGCGTTGGCCACGTCGGAGGCCTCGGCGCGGGTGGGCCGGGAGTTGGTGATCATCGACTCCATCATCTGGGTCGCCACGATCACCGGCTTGGCGTTGCGGCGGCACATCTCGATCAGCCGCTTCTGCACCATCGGCACCTTCTCCAGCGGGTACTCCACCGCCAGGTCGCCGCGGGCCACCATCACGCCGTCGAACGCGAGGACCACGTCCTCCATGTTCTCCACCGCCTGCGGCTTCTCCACCTTGGCGATCACCGGCACCCGGCGGCCCACCTCGTCCATCACCCGGTGGACGTCGCGGACGTCGGCGGCGTCGCGCACGAAGGAGAGCGCCACCATGTCGCAGCCCATCTCCAGCGCGAACCTCAGGTCCTCGACGTCCTTGCCGGACAGGGCCGGGACGTTGACCGCCACGCCGGGCAGGTTGATGCCCTTGTGGTCGGAGATCACACCGCCCTCGATGACGATGCAGCGCACCCGGGGGCCGTCCACGTCGATCACCTGGAGGGCGACGTTGCCGTCGTTGATCAGTACCGTCTCGCCCTTGGAGACGTCGCCCGGCAGGCCCTTGTAGGTGGTGCCGCAGATGGTGCGGTCGCCGGGGACGTCCTCGGTGGTGATGGTGAACTCGTCACCGCGCACCAGCTCGACGGGGCCGTCGGCGAAGGTCTCCAGGCGGATCTTGGGTCCCTGGAGGTCGGCGAGCACGCCGATCGCGCGCCCGGTCTCCTGGGACGCCTTGCGCAGACGGTGGTAGCGCTCCTCGTGTTCGGCGTGGCTGCCATGGCTCATGTTGAAGCGGGCCACGTTCATGCCGGCCTCGATCAGCGTCTTGAGCTGATCGTAGGAGTCCACGGCGGGGCCCAGGGTGCAGACGATTTTGGAACGGCGCATGGGGGCGATCCTATCTTTTGTTCAGCGGCGGAACGTTCCAGGGGGTGAGCTGGCTCACTTCCGTCCCATGGTGCCGTCGCCCACCAGCGCGTACGTCTGGCCGGCGATCTCCAGCTCCTCGTCGGTGGGCACCACGGCCACCGCCACCCGCGCGGTGGGCGGGGACACCAGCCGGGGCCCGCCGCCGCGGGCGGCGTTCAGCTCCGCGTCCACGGTCAGACCCAGGCCCTCCAGTCCGTCGACGGCGGCCTGCCGCACCGGCGCGGCGTTCTCGCCGACACCGGCGGTGAAGGCCACCGCGTCCACCCGGCCGAGCACCGCGCAGTAGGCGCCGATGTACTTCTTCAGCCGGTGGACGTAGATGTCGAAGGCCAGTTTCGCCGACTCCGCGTCCGGCCCCTCGCCCGCCATCCGGCGCAGGACCTCCCGCATGTCGTTGTCCCCGCACAGGCCCAGCAGGCCGCTGCGCTTGTTCAGCAGGGTGTCGATCTCGTCGACCGACATCCCGGCGACCCGCGCCAGATGGAAGACCACCGCCGGGTCGATATCACCCGAACGGGTGCCCATCACCAGGCCCTCGAGCGGGGTGAGACCCATGGAGGTGTCCACGCACCGCCCGCCGCGCACCGCGGAGGCCGACGAGCCGTTGCCCAGGTGCAGCACGATGACGTTCACCTCGGACGGATTCCGGCCCAGCAGCTCGGCCGCCCTGCGCGAGACGTACGCGTGCGAGGTGCCGTGGAAGCCGTAGCGGCGCACCCGGTGGGCGTCGGCGACGGCGGTGTCGACGGCGTACCGGGCGGCGTACTCCGGCATCGTCGTGTGGAAGGCGGTGTCGAAGACCGCCACCTGCGGCAGACGCGGCGCCAGCGCCATCGCGGTGCGGATGCCCGCCAGACCGGCCGGGTTGTGCAGCGGCGCGACGGACACCAGGCGCTCGATCTCGGCCAGTACCGCGTCGTCGATCACGGTCGGCTCGGTGAAGCGGCGCCCGCCGTGCACCACCCGGTGGCCGATGGCGGTCAGTTCGGGGGAGTCCAGGCCCAGTCCGTCGCGGGCCAGTTCGCCGGCGACCGCCTCCAGCGCCGCCCGGTGGTCGGGCACCGGTTCCTCGCGCTCGCGCCGCGGCCCGCCGGCCGGGGCGTGGCGCAGATACGAGGTGCGCTCGCCGATCCGCTCGACCAGGCCGGAGGCCGGGCGGGAGCCGTCGGCCATGTCCAGGAGCTGGTACTTCACCGACGAGGAGCCGGTGTTCAGTACGAGGACGCGGGTGCCTCTCACTCGTGCGCAGCCTTCCCCTCGGGGCCGGTGGGTTCTGTGGGTCCGGTGGACGCGGCGGGTTCGACGGATCCGGTGGGCCCCGCGGGACGGGCCGCCGTGCCCGCGGCCCGCCGGCCGTGCTGCGCCTGGATCGCGGTGATCGCCACGGTGGTGACGATGTCCTGCACCAGCGCGCCGCGCGAGAGGTCGTTGACCGGCTTGCGCAGGCCCTGCAGGACCGGGCCGACGGCCACCGCCCCGGCCGAGCGCTGGACGGCCTTGTAGGTGTTGTTGCCGGTGTTCAGGTCCGGGAAGACCAGCACGGTGGCCCGCCCCGCGACCTTCGACTCCGGCAGCTTGGTCGCCGCCACCGACGGCTCCACCGCCGCGTCGTACTGGATCGGCCCCTCCACCAGCAGGTCCGGGCGGCGCTCGCGCACCAGCTCCGTCGCCCGCCGCACCTTGTCCACGTCCGCGCCGGAGCCGGAGGTGCCGGTGGAGTACGACAGCATCGCGATCCGCGGGTCCACGCCGAACCGGGCGGCGGTGGCGGCGGACTGGACGGCGATGTCGGCGAGCTGCTCGGCGTCCGGGTCGGGATTGACCGCGCAGTCGCCGTAGACCAGCACCTTCTCGGCCAGGCACATGAAGAACACCGAGGAGACGATCCGGGCGTCCGGCTTGGTGCGGATGATCTCGAAGGCCGGCCGCAGCGTCGCCGCCGTGGAGTGGGCCGCTCCCGAGACCATGCCGTCGGCCAGCCCCTCCTGGACCATCAGGGTGCCGAAGTAGGAGACGTCGGCCACCTGGTCGTAGGCCAGCTCGTGGGTGACGCCCCGGTGGGCGCGCAGCTTCGCGTAGAGCTCGGCGAAGCGCTCGCGCAGCGGCGAGGTGTACGGGTCCACGGCGCGGGCGGAGGCGCCCGTCCCCTCGGGCAGCTCCTCGGGCCCGAGCAGGCCCAGGTCGATGCCCAGTTCGGCGGCGCGCTTGCGGATCTCGGTCTCGTCGCCCAGCAGCGTCAGGTCGCACACCCCCCGGCGCAGCAGCACCTCGGCCGCCCGCAGCACCCGCTCCTCGGAGCCCTCGGGCAGGACGACGTGGCGGCGGTCGGACCGCGCCCGCTCGATCAGCTCGTGTTCGAACATCATCGGGGTGACCCGGTCGCCGCGGACCACCGAGAGCAGATCGGTGAGCCGGACGGTGTCCACATGGCCCTCGAAGAGACCGAGCGCGATCTCCGCCTTGCGCGGGTTGGCCGTGGTCAGCCTGCCCTCCAGGGACATCAGCTCCCCGGCGGTGGCGAACGATCCGCCGGGCACCGACAGCACCGGAGTGCCCGGGGAGAGCCGGGCGGCCAGCGTCATCGTGTCCTCGCCGGGGTGTTCCCCGACGGTGAGCAGCACCCCGGCGATGGCGGGGGAGCCCGCGGAGTGGGCGGCCAGCGCGCCGACGACCAGGTCCGCGCGGTCGCCGGGGGTGAGGACCAGACAGCCCTCGGTCAGGGCGGGCAGGAAGGTCGGCAGCGTCGCGCCGCCGAAGACGAAGCCGCGCACATCGCGGGCGAGCCCGGCCGGGTCCCCCTGGAGCACCTTCGCCCCCAGCGCCTGGGCGACCTGGGAGACGGTCGGCGCGGCCAGCGCGGGGTCCTCGGGCAGGGCGTACACCGGAACCGGCAGGTTCCCGTCCAGGCCGACGGCGCCGACCGCCGCGCCGTCCGCGACCCGGTTGGCGATCATCGCGAGGACCTCGCAGCCCAGCGAGGCGTACGCGTGGTAGGCGTTGCGGATCTCGGCGGTCAGCGAGTCGGTGTCCTGACCGGTGCCGGCCACGACCGGCAGTACCGGGGCGCCGAACTCGTTGGCCAGCCGGGCGTTGAGCGCCAGCTCGGCGGGCAGGGAGGTGTCGGCGAAGTCGGTGCCCAGGACGAGGACGGCCTCGTAGTCGCGGGCGACGGTGTGGAAACGGTCCACCAGGCGGGACACCAGTTCGTCGGTGCCCCGGTCGGCCAGGACGGCCACGGCCTCGTCGTAGCCGAGCCCGACCACCGTCCCGGCGGGCTGGGAGAGCCGGTAGCGGCTGCGCAGCAGGTCGTAGATGGGGTCGGGACCGTCGTGGGCCAGCGGGCGGAAGACGCCGACCCGGCCGGTCCGCCGGGACAGGAGTTCCATGACTCCCAGCTCCACGACCTGCCGGCCGTCTCCGCGGCCGATGCCGGCCACGTACACGCTGCGCGTCACGTGTGCTCTCCCTGCTCGTCGCGCCCGGACCCTCCGGGCCGTACCGCTCCGTCGGGTACCCGGGCACGCCGTGGCGGAAAAGTGCCGGAGGGCCGGAGAGCCGGAGGGCCGGAGCGACCGCGGGGGCCCGCGGAAAGCCGGCCGCGAAAGCCCTGGGAAGACCCGTCCGGACACTAGTTCCTCTGACTAACCTTGACCCTACCGCCGTGCCCGCGATGCCGCGTGCCGGTCGTGTCTCGAACGCTATGTGAGACGGGAGGCGGGAATGTGTTCAGTGCGTGAAACAATCGCGGCGGCGCACCCCCGAACCAGCAGCGAGCAGGAGAAGCGATCCCCATGCGCATCGGAGTCCTCACCGCAGGCGGCGACTGCCCCGGTCTGAACGCCGTGATCCGTTCGGTCGTGCACCGCGCCGTGGTCGACCGGCACGACGAAGTCATCGGCTTCGAAGACGGCTTCAAGGGCCTGCTCGACGGCCGCTACCGCGAACTCGACATCGACTCCGTCTCGGGCATCCTCGCCAGAGGCGGCACCATTCTGGGCTCGGCACGCCTGGAGCGCGACCGGCTGCGGGAGGCGTGCCGGAACTCCGAGGAGCTGCTGGGCAGGCTCGGCCTCGACGCGCTCATCCCGATCGGCGGCGAGGGCACCCTCACCGCCGCCCGGATGCTCGCCGACGCCGGGCTGCCCGTGGTGGGCGTGCCCAAGACGATCGACAACGACATCTCCGCCACCGACCGCACCTTCGGCTTCGACACGGCCGTCACCGTGGCCACCGAGGCCATCGACCGGCTGAAGACGACGGCCGAGTCCCACCAGCGGGTCATGGTCGTCGAGGTCATGGGGCGCCACGCGGGCTGGATCGCGCTGGAGGCGGGGATGGCCGGCGGCGCCCACGGCATCTGCGTGCCCGAGCGGCCCTTCCAGGTCGACGACCTGTGCAAGATGATCGAGGACCGCTTCGCGCGCGGCAAGAAGTTCGCGGTCGTCTGCGTGGCCGAGGGCGCGCGCCCGGCCGAGGGCTCGATGCCCTACGAGAAGGGGCAGATCGACCAGTACGGGCACGAGCGCTTCACCGGCATCGGCAACCGGCTCGCCATCGAGCTGGAGCACCGTCTGGGCAAGGAGGCCCGTCCGGTCATCCTCGGCCATGTGCAGCGCGGCGGCACCCCCACCGCGTACGACCGTGTGCTGGCCACCCGCTTCGGCTGGCACGCCGTGGAGGCCGCGCACCGGGGCGACTTCGGCATGATGACGGCCCTGCGCGGCACCGAGATCGTCATGGCTCCGCTGGCCGAGGCGGTCGCCGAGCTGAAGACGGTGCCGCAGGACCGGATGGACGAGACCGAAGCCGTCTTCTGACCGGTGCGCCCGGCGGCACCCGAGGCCGCCGCCACCGCGTTCCCGCGCCCGCCGCGCGTGCCCCCGCCCGGGGCCGCCC
>NZ_JBXUOY010000133.1:0-13813 GCF_057196705.1 Streptomyces sp. ATLC9
GGCGGAGGGCGGCCCCGGCGGCCCGGCGGGCGGCGTGTACCGCGTGGGCGGCGGTACGGCGGACGACGGGCCGGCCGCCGAGGGCTGAGCCCCCCGCTTCCGCCCCCGTGCGTATGACACCGCCCACAGCGGCGGACAACCGCGGGAACACCCCTGGACAGCCGATTCGGCCCTTCGGTAACTTGCGTCTGAGCAAGCGCTTGGTTTTTCCGGCCAGTTTTCCGGCTCCAGGAGGCGATGACGTGCGTCGCACGGTGTTCAACGAGGACCACGAGGCGTTCCGCGAGACCATCCGCGACTTCATCGCCGCCGAGGTCGTGCCCCACTACGAGCAGTGGGAGAAGCAGGGCTACGTCCCCCGCGAGCTCTACCTCAAGCTCGGCGAGCTGGGCGTCTTCGGCATCGAGGTGCCCGAGGAGTACGGCGGCGCCGGCGAGACCGGCTTCAAGTACAGCGCAGTCATCTCCGAGGAGACCGCCCGCGCCGGCGTCAGCTTCGGCGGCTCCGGCGTCCACACCGCGCTGTGCCTGCCCTATCTGCTGAAGTACGCCGACGAGGAGCAGAAGCGGCGCTGGCTGCCGCCCTTCGTCACCGGCGAGATGATGACCGCCATCGCCATGACCGAGCCCGGCGCCGGCTCGGACCTGGCCGGCATGAAGACCACCGCGAAGCTGTCGGAGGACGGCACGCACTACATACTCAACGGCGCCAAGACCTTCATCACCGGCGGTGTCCAGGCCGACCGCGTCCTGGTCTGCTGCCGCACCGCCCCGCCGACCCCCGAGGACCGCCGCGGCGGCATCTCCATCCTGGTGGTGGACACCAGGAGCGAGGGCTACGCCGTCGGCCGCAACCTCGACAAGCTGGGCCTTAAGTCCTCCGACACCGCCGAGCTGTCCTTCACCGATGTCAAGGTCCCCGTGGAGGACCTGCTCGGCGAGGAGGGCGAGGCGTTCTCCTACCTCACCCACAACCTCCCCCAGGAGCGCCTGGGCATCGCGGTCGGCGCCTACGCGCAGTCCGCCGCCGCCGTCCGCTTCGCCCAGGAGTACGTCAGGGACCGCACGGTCTTCGGCAAGCCCGTGGCCTCCTTCCAGAACACCAAGTTCGTGCTCGCCGACTGCCGGGCGGACGTGGACGCCATGCAGGCGGTCGTGGACCGCGCGCTGGACGCCCTGGACGCCGGGGAGCTGACCCCCGCCGACGCCGCCTCCGTCAAGCTGTTCACCACCGAGACCGCCGCCAAGGTCATCGACAAGTGCCTCCAGCTGCACGGCGGTTACGGTTACATGCGGGAGTACCCGATCTCGCGCCTGTACGCCGACACCCGTGTCACCCGCATCTACGGGGGCACCAGCGAGGTCATGCGCTCCATCATCGCCAAGTCGATGGGCCTGTGACCGGCCCGGGCCCAGGCGGCCGGGCACGGAACCGAGCAGAGGAAACACCCCTTCCATGAGCGACAACGGCACGGACGGGGGCGCCGGCCAGGCACCCCCGTCCGCCCTGCTGGACCTGGTCGGCCTGCTGGACCTGGAGCGGATCGACCGCGACATCTTCCGCGGCCAGAGCCGCCAGGCGGTCATCCCCCGGGTCTTCGGCGGGCAGGTGGCCGCGCAGGCGCTCGTCGCGGCCTTCCGCACCGTCCCCGACGACCGGCTCGCGCACTCGCTGCACGCCTACTTCCTGCGCCCCGGCGACCCGGCCGCGCCGATCGTCTACACGGCCGACCGCATCCGCGACGGGCGGTCCTTCACCACCCGCCGGGTCGTCGCCGTCCAGCACGGACAGCCGGTCTTCCATCTGTCGGCCTCCTTCCAGACGCACGAGGACGGGCTGGAGCACCAGGAGCCGATGCCGGCCGCCCCGGACCCGGAGACACTGCCGAACTCCACCGACCTGCTGCCGCGCCACGCCCACCTGTTCAGCGACCCCGGCGTCGCCGACCGCCTCGCCGAGGCGCGGGCGGCCGTCGACCTGCGCTACGTCACCCAGCCGCCGTACGCGACGGCCGGGCAGCCGCGCGAGCCGCGCTCCCAGGTGTGGTTCCGCACGGCCGGCAAGCTCGACGGCGACCTCGACCGGCCGATGCTCCACCTCTGCCTGGCCGCCTACGTCTCCGACATGAGTCTGCTGGAGCCCGTCCTGCTCGCCCACGGCCGCGGCGGCTGGGCGGTCGGGGACGTGGTGGGCGCGAGCCTGGACCACGCGATGTGGTTCCACCGCCCCTTCCGGGTGGACGAGTGGCTGCTGTACGACCAGTCCAGCCCCACCTCCCAGGCCGGCCGCGGACTGGGCCACGGCCGGATCTTCACCGCCGACGGGCGGCTGGCGATCACGGTGATGCAGGAGGGCGTGGTGCGGGTGCCGCGCGGCTGAGGTCCGCGCGGGCCCCAGCCGCCGCCGGACACCCGCCCGCCGCGCTACGCGGGCGTCAGTCCCGCCGCCGCCAGCAGGTAGGCGGTCATCGGCTCGTAGTAGCGCGGATTGATCACATGGTCGTCCAGGGGGACGGTGACCGCGAGGGTGCCCTCCGCCTCGCCGAGGAAGAGCGCCGGGTCGTTGCAGTCGGCGAAGCCGACCGTGGTGATGCCGCGCTGCGCCGCGCGGCCCGCCCACCCGTGGTCGGCGAAGACCAGGTCCGGCAGCGGCTCGCCCTCGCGCTGGAGGGCGTCGAGGATCGCGGTCATCGGCTCGGGGGAGTGGGTGTGCCACAGCGTCGCCCCGCGCTCGTGCATCGCGATGTCGGCGAGCTGCACCACCACGCCCTGGTCCGCGATCAGCCCCAGCGGCACCCGTACGATCTCGCACCCGGCCAGCCGCAGCGCGTTCGCCACCTTGCTGTGCAGATCGATCAGCGCGCCCGGGTGGCCGGTGGCGAACAGCACCCGGTGGCCGGCCTCCGCCGCCTTGCGCAGCTCGACCGCCGCCCGGTCCAGGGCGGCCACCGTCAGCTCCGGGTCGATGGTGTCCTGACCCTGGCGGTGCCCGGGATCGTCGACGACCCCGCAGCGCTCGGCCATCACCGCCAGCACGTCCTGCTCGTCACCCCAGCGGTCGCCCAGTTCCAGGCCCAGCCAGTAGTGCCGGTCGCCGTTGGCGAGCCGGCGGTAGTGGTCCAGGTTGTTCTCGCGCGGAGTGGCGACGTCTCCGGCGATACGGGTGCGGACGAGGTGGTCGATCAGCTCGGAGCGGGAGGGGGCGGCGGTTATCGGCATGGGGGCATTGTCCCCCGAGGTGGCCCGCCGGGCGATCCACCTTGGCCCGTGGCGCCCCGCCGTACGCCCGCCGCGCCCGCACGGCGCCCCACCGCACCCGCCGCCTTCTGTACGGGCCGTCCAAAAGAGGATGGCCGGCTGTCGGATCCGTACATGTCCGCCGGGGCGGGCCCCTGCCTACCCTCGGCCGCATGAGCAGCGACCAGCAGCAGCCCCGCGGACCCGTCGACTCCTCCCGCGTCCCGCGCTTCGCGGGCCCGGCGACCTTCGCCCGCCTGCCCCGCCTGGACGAGGTGGGCCGCGCCGACGTCGCCGTCGTCGGGGTGCCCTTCGACTCGGGCGTCTCCTACCGGCCCGGCGCCCGCTTCGGCTCCAACGCCGTCCGCGAGGCCTCCCGCCTGCTGCGCCCCTACAACCCGGCCCAGGACGCCTCGCCCTTCGCACTCGCCCAGGTCGCCGACGCGGGCGACATCGCCGCCAACCCCTTCGACATCCACGAGGCGGTCGAGACCGTGGAGCGGGCGGCCGGCGAACTGCTGGACACCGGCGCCCGGCTGATGACGCTCGGCGGCGACCACACCATCGCCCTGCCCCTGCTGCGCGCGGTGGCCCGCAGGCACGGCCCCGTCGCCCTGCTCCACTTCGACGCCCACCTGGACACCTGGGACACCTACTTCGGCGCCGAGTACACCCACGGCACGCCCTTCCGGCGCGCGGTGGAGGAGGGCGTCCTCGACACCTCCGCCCTCTCCCACGTCGGCACCCGCGGCCCGCTGTACGGCAAGAAGGACCTCACCGACGACGCCAGGATGGGCTTCGGCATCGTCACCTCCGCCGACGTGATGCGGCGCGGCGTGGACGAGGTCGCCGACCAGCTCCGCCAGCGCATCGGCGACCGCCCGCTGTACGTCTCCATCGACATCGACTGCCTCGACCCGGCCCACGCCCCCGGCACCGGCACCCCGGAGGCGGGCGGCATGACCTCCCGCGAACTGCTGGAGATCCTGCGCGGACTGGCCTCCTGCAACCTGGTCTCGGCCGACGTGGTCGAGGTCGCCCCCGCCTACGACCACGCCGAGATCACCTCGGTGGCCGCCTCCCACACCGCCTACGAGCTGACGACGATCATGTCCCGGCAGATCGCGGCCGGCCGGGAGGGCCGGGCATAGCGGCGATCCCGCCCGACCGCCCCGTGGTCACCGGCCGTCCGCACGGTGGCCGCGGGAGCTGCCGAGGCAGGCGTCGCAGAGTTCGACGGGCGGTGGCGGCGTCAGCGCGCGGGAGAGGACGACGCCGGTGACGGCGACACCGGCGGTGAAGGCCAGCAGGCCGAGGAACACGGTGCCCATCACGTCGTCCGGCCGGTGCGCGTGCCGCGCAGTTCGAACCACACGCTCTTGCCGGACGGTTGCAGCTCGCCGTGCCACACCGTCCCCCAGGCGGCGGCGAGTTCCCGGACTAGGAGCAGGCCGCGGCCGTGCTCGGCCTCGGTCGGTACGCCGGCTCCGGGGGAGGTGGGGGCGCCCGTGGTGTCGTCGTCCTGGACGGACACGCGGATCCGGTCTCCTCCGACCGTCGCCTCCAGGGTGAGCAGCGGCACCTTCGTGTGGAGGTGGACGTTCGAGACGACCTCGGAGACCAGCAGCCGGGCGGTCTCCGCCAGCGCCGAGTGGCCGGTGGCGTCGAGCAGTCCGGCCACCATGTCCCGCGCGACCTTCACGGTCTCCGGGATGTTCGGGGCCCGCAGCTGGCAAGTGCGGGCCCGCTGAAGCGCGTTGACGAGCACGGTGGCGGATGTCGGGTCGGTCATGGTGCCCCCTGTGAACGGATGCGGTCGCCGCTCGCGCTCGCCACCGTGGCTCTGTCGCGCTCCCGTACACGCCCAGGAGCGGGCACGGAGGGACGACCGCACTGCGGATTTACCGGCATGCGTAGCGGTACGGGTACGGACAGTAGGGTGCAAGCTTGCTTCGGCGCAAGGTTGCCCCAAAAAGTCACTCCGTCGAGTGGGCCTGTGGTACTGCTACGCAGAGACCTCTCTGAGTCACGGAAGGACGAGCCACTCATGCCCGCACGGGACAACCCCACCGTTCGACAGGTGCGCCTGGGCGCCGAGTTGCGCAAGCTGCGGGAGCGGGCAGGGAAGACGGCGCGCGAAGCGGCAGGCTTGCTCGGTACTGACCAGGGCAAGGTCAGCCACATCGAGTCCGGGCGCATCGGTGTCAGTGAAGAGCGTGTCCGGAGACTCGCGTCCTACTACTCGTGTGGAGACGGCGAGTTGATCGACGCGCTGTGCGCCATCGCGCGCGAGCGCAGGGGGCGGCACTGGTGGGAGGAGTACAGGGGCACTCTTGCTCCTGGGTTCCTGGATCTTGCGGAGCTTGAACACCACGCCACCTGCCTGCGTTCGATGCAGACGGTTTCCCTTCCCGGGCTCTTCCAGACCGAGGACTACGCGAGGGCCTTGTTCAGCGGGGCGATTCCCAGGCTGCCGACGGGTGAGATCGAGGCGCGTGTCAAACACCGCATGCGGCGGCGCATGATCTTCGAGCGTGATGAACCTCCGGTGGTCGTCGCGATCATTCACGAAGCCGCACTACGCATGCGTTTCGGCGGTCGCCGAGTCGTGCGGGCGCAACTGGAGAAGCTGTTGGAGGTGACCGAGTGGCCCAGCGTGACAGTGCGCGTCGTGCCGTTCACCAACGAGAGCTTCATCGAGGTCACGCAGCCGGTGCTCTACGCCAGCGGGGCGGTGCCGCAACTGGATACGTTGCAGATGGACACCCCGTTCGGTGGGCAGTACCTGCACGCCGAGGCCGTTCTGCACAGCTACCGGCAGTTGCTCGACATCGCGGAGGACGGTTCGCTCACCGCGGAGGAGTCGCGGCAGCTCATCCACCACATTGCGAGAGAACTGTGAGGCGCATAGGCGTGAGTGCACCGATCCAGTGGCAGAAGTCCTCCTTCTCCGGCGGCGGCGGGGAGAACTGCGTGGAGGTCGCGCGGCGGGGCGACGACGTGCTCATACGGGAGAGCGACGAGCCGGGGCTCGTCCTCGCCACGAGCCGGGCGGGCCTGGCCGCGTTCATCGCGGGCATCAAGGCCGGGGAGTTCGACCACTTCGCGCGCTGATCCCCTCGCGCTGGAGGGTGCCGACCATCGGCACCCCCAACGCGGTTGTTCCACGGCGGCCGAGGCCCGCGCCGGGCGGCGGTCAGCGGGACCTGAGGCCGTGCAGCAGGTGGTGGATCAGGTCGTCGGTCATGCCGAGGGCCTCGGCCGGGTCAAGTATGCCGCCCGCCGCGAAGCCGGCGATGCCGTGGAGGGCGGCGCCGGTGAAGAGGGTGAGGCGTTTCGGGGCGGCCTCGACGATCTCGCCGCGCCGCTGGGCGTCCGCGATCACCCGCTCGAAGACGCCCACCGTCCGGTCGACCCCGGCGGCCATCCGCTCGGCGGCTCCGGGCTCGTGCTTGCGGGCGTACATGAGGGTCAGGAGTTCGGTGTTCTCGGCGGCGAAGGCGAGGTAGGCGCGGGCGAGGCCGGTCAGGCGGGGCTGGAGCGGGAGTGCGGGCTCGTCGGCACCCTCCAGGACTCGGGCCAGCCGTTCGTAGCCGCCCAGGGCCAGGGCGTCGAGCAGGGCCTGCTTGTCCTTGAAGTGGCGGCCGGGCGCCGCGTGGCTGACACCGGTCTCGCGGGCGAGTTCGCGCAGGGACAGGGAGGCGACCCCCTTCTCCCGCAGGGTGCGCTCGGCGCTCTCCAGCAGGGCGGCGCGCAGGTCGCCGTGGTGGTAGGGGCGGCTCCGGGACATACGGTCCATCGTATCCCGATGTTGACGGCGGCATCTTTGTTGTCTTTGCCATCATTGTTGTCATCGTCTACTTTGGGGTCATGGCAACCGACCAGAGCAAGCGATGGAACACCGACCTCCTCCCCGGTCTCACCGGCCGCACGGCCGTCGTCACGGGCGCCAACAGCGGCATCGGACGCACCGCGGCGGACGCGCTGGCCCGCGCGGGCGCGCATGTGGTGTTCGCCGTGCGGGACGTGGAGCGGGGCCGCGCGGCGGCGGCGACGGTGGACGGCAGTACGGAGGTGCTCCGTCTGGACCTGGCGGACCTGTCCTCCGTGCGCGGTTTCGCGGAGGACTGGCAGGACCGCCCCCTGGACCTGCTGATCAACAACGCCGGTGTGATGATGACCCCGCGGCGGCGCACGCGGGACGGCTTCGAGATGCAGTTCGGCACGAACCACCTCGGCCACTTCGCGCTGACGAACCTGCTCCTGCCCCACGTCACCGACCGCGTCGTCACGCTGGCCTCCGCCGCGCACCGCTGGGGTGGCGCGAGAATCCGGTTCGACGATCCGAACATGGAGGCGGGTTACTCCCCGCAGGGCGCCTACGCCCAGTCCAAGCTGGCGAACCTCCTGTTCACCCTGGAACTCCAGCGCCGCCTGACGGAGTCGGGTTCCCCGGTCCGCGCCCTGGCCGCCCACCCCGGGTACGCGGCCACCAACATCCAGAGCCACGCGGCGAACCCCCTCGCCCGCGCCGTCATGCGGTTCGGCAACAGGTTCCTCGCCCAGGACGACCGGGCGGGCGCCCTGCCGACCCTGTACGCGGCGACGGCCGCCCTGCCCGGCGCGAGCTACGTCGGCCCGGACGGGGTGATGGAGGCGCGGGGCGGGCCGACGCTGGTGGGGCGTAGCGCGGCGGCGAGCGATCCGGTGGCGGCGCGGCGGCTGTGGGCGATGTCGGAGGAGATGACGGGAGTCCGCTTCCCGGTGGTGCCCGCGAGGCGCTGAGGCGCCCGCCCGGGCGGACGGGGTGGTCGCGGCGGCTGTCGCGGGTGCAACTGCTTTCGGGGATGCGGTCGCGGCACTTCACGGCGCGTCGCGCCGTGGGCTCCGCCGACCCCAACCCCTTGCTTTTCGGTCACCTTTGGTGCGGTGCGTATCCGGACGTATGCACAGTGTTTCGAATCCGGTGAAGGTGATCGATCGTAACGTCGCTGGTGATCGCTACGTCGCCCCTGTACCCCCGGGGGTTACGGCAGGCTACTCATTTAACACGCAACGTTACTCGAAATGATCGTCGAAGATGCGTCCGGCGTCGCTTCCCGACAGACTCACATTCGCTGTCCGTTACGCCCCGACGGAAGGACGCGTCATGCGGAACACGGTGAAGTGCGCCCTGGTGAGCGGCCTGCTGGCCGCGGGCACGCTCGCCCCGCTGTGCGGTGCGGCGCTCGCGGCGCCGGCGCCCCGCGCGCCCTCGGCGCTGGTGCTCGCCGCCGCGCCGGAGCGCACGGGGGAGGCGGGCGGCGCGGACGCGCCGGTCTGCGCCCCCGAGGAGTCCGGAGGCCCGGGGAACTCCGGGAGCCGTTCCGCGCCGGGGATCCTCTGCGCGTGGCCGGACGGCACGGAAGGATACGGCACGGAGGTGTTCGCCATCTGACGAAACCTTCCGGCGGAAACCGGGGTCCCCACCGTCTGGGACCCCACTGAAGCGGCCGGTCGCCGTGCACGCCCCGGACAGGCGGCGCGAGCGGTCCGGCGGGCCCCGTGGTCGGCCTCCTCACCGCGGGGCGGGCCGATCGAGCGGACGGGCGGGGGGCTGGTCCTGTGGGGGGTGCCGGCGCGCACCGCCCGTCCACGCCGCGGCCCACCAGGGGCGCGGTCCGGAGAGTATGCCTGGCTCCTCGGGCCGCGCCCCCTTTGCTCGCCTCCGAGGTGGATCAGACGGCGACGACGGTGAGCAGGCGATCGAGCCCCTTGAAGTCATCGGGGTTGCGAGTGAACAGCGGCAGACCGTGGATTGAGGCGATCGAAGCGATCATCAGGTCCATGCGGCGCGGCCGCGGGTCACGTCCGATGGCGATCGTCAGTGTCACAAACGTGCCGTAGCGCGCTGTGGCTTCCTTGTCGAAAGGGAGGGGTTCGAAATCGGCGGTGGCCGCGGCCAGTACTTCGCTTCGCGCCGCCCGGGCGGCCGGGTCCCTTGCCACGGCGACTCCCTGGTGCAGTTCGGCAAGGGTGACGGCGGTGAGTTCGGGGACAAGGGGGAGTCGCTCGGCCGGCAGCAGGCCGAGATCGATGTACGCGCAGGTGTCGAGAACTCCTGCCTGGTGGCGGTCAGCCACGATGACGCTCCCAGGGGTCCTCGTCGCCGACACGGTCCTCCCCGCCGAAGAACTCGTCGGCCTCCTTCCGCATGGCGGCGTAATCGATGCGAGGCAGTTTCCGATGTTTGGCCACCAACTCCTCCGCGGTCATCTTGCGCCTGCGCGCGAGAGGGCGCAGCTCGGCGATCTCTATGCCGTTTCTGGTGATGTGGTAAGTCTCGCCCGCTTCGACAGCGTTCATCACGGCGGCGGAGTTGTTGCGGAACTCGCGCTGATTGATGACCTTCATGGAGGCAGTGTAGCACCGAGAGTCACAAGGTGCTACATCTGCTTCGGTCAGTCCGCCCTCCCTCCAGCGGGATGAAATACGGTCGCCCGCGCGTTGATCCACCGGTGCAGTGGACACACAGGGCGACACGCGGTCGCAAACGGCGACGCACGACCAGCGGGAGGTAACCGGAAGTGGCGGGTACGCGGGCGGGGGAGACCGGGAAAGCCGGGGACACGGGGGAGGCCGGGGACGCGCGGCGGCCGGGCTGGGCACGGCGGCTGACCGCGTACTGCTGGCGCTACCGCCGCAACGTGCTGCTGTCGCTGGGCGCCTCGCTCGCCGGCATGGCCGTGATGGCGCTCGTCCCCCTGGTCACCAAGGTGGTCATCGACGACTTCATCGTCGACGGAGGCACCGGCGGCGGAGGCGGGCTCGGTCTGTGGATCGGGCTGCTGGTCGTCGCCGCGGTCGCGGTGTACGGGCTGACGTACGTGCGCCGCTACTACGGCGGCAGGCTCGCGCTCGACGTCCAGCACGACCTGCGCACCGAGATGTACGACTCCATCGCCCGCCTCGACGGGCGGCGGCAGGACGAGCTGTCCACCGGCCAGGTCGTCGGGCGCGGCACCAGCGACCTCCAGCTCATCCAGGGTCTGCTGTTCATGACGCCGATGATGATCGGCAACATCCTGCTCTTCGTCATCTCGCTGGTCGTGATGGTCACCCTCTCGCCGCTGCTGACGCTGGTGGCGCTGGCCGTCGCGCCCGCCCTGACGTTCATCGCCCGGCGCAGCCGCGACCGGCTCTTCCCCGCCAGCTGGTACGCCCAGGCCCAGGCCGGCGCCGTGGCGGGCGTGGTGGACGGGGCCGTCGGCGGTGTGCGCGTGGTCAAGGGCTTCGGACAGGAGGAGCAGGAGACCGGCAAGCTGCGCTCGGCCGGGCGCGAGCTGTTCGCCGCCCGGCTGCGCACGGTGAGGCTGAACGCGCGCTACACCCCCGCGCTGCAGGCCGTACCCGCCCTCGGCCAGGTCGCGATGCTCGCCTTCGGCGGCTGGATGGCCACCCGCGGCCAGATCACCCTGGGCACCTTCGTCGCCTTCTCCACCTACCTCGCCCAGCTCGTCGGGCCGGTGCGGATGCTGACCCTGATGCTGACGGTCGGCCAGCAGGCGCGGGCGGGCGTCGAGCGCGTCCTGGAGCTGATCGACACCGAGCCGGCCATCCGGGAGAGCGAGGACGCCCGCGAGCTGCCCGCCGACGCCCCCGCCACCGTCGAGTTCGACCGCGTCGGCTTCGCGTACGACACCGGCCCCGAGGCGCGGCCGGTGCTGGAGGACTTCTCGCTGAGCATCTCGCCCGGCGAGACCGTCGCCGTCGTCGGCACCTCCGGCAGCGGCAAGTCCACCGTCTCGCTGCTGCTCCCGCGCTTCTACGACGTGACATCCGGCGCGGTGCGGGTCGGCGGCCACGACGTGCGCGAGCTGACCTCCGCCTCGCTGCGCGCGGCCATCGGCCTGGTGCCCGAGCACAGCTTCCTGTTCTCCGACACCGTCCGCGCCAACATCGCCTACGGCCACCCCGACGCCACCGACGAGCAGGTGCGGGCCGCCGCGCGCGCCGCCCAGGCCGACGGCTTCGTCTCCGACCTGCCCGACGGCTACGACACCGCCGTCGGCGAGCAGGGACTGACCCTCTCCGGCGGCCAGCGCCAGCGCATCGCCCTGGCCCGCGCCATCCTGTCCGACCCCAGGCTGCTGGTGCTGGACGACGCGACCTCCGCCGTGGACGCCCGCGTGGAGCACGAGATCCACGAGGCGCTGCGCGGGGTGATGGCCGGCCGCACCACCCTGCTGATCGCCCACCGCCGCTCCACCCTCTCCCTGGCCGACCGCATCGCCGTGCTCGACGGAGGGCGGCTGGTGGACGTCGGCACCGACGCCGAACTCCAGGAGCGCTGCGAGCTGTACCGCGGGCTGCTCAGCGACCCCGACGAGCTGGGCGGCGTCGAGCGGGACCCGGCCGGGCGGGCCGCCGCGGCCCGGGACGCCTCCGGGGCGGGCTCGCAGGACGGCGAGTCCGACGGCCGGGTCGACGGCGTCACCCCCGACCTGTGGATCCGGGAGGGGGACCCGGAGGACACCACCGCCACCACCCCCGGCGCGCCCCCCCCCCCCCCCCCCGGGCCCCGCGTCGCGGGAGCCCCCGCGCGGGGCGGCCCCCCGCGCGGGGGGGGGGGGGGGTGGGGGGGGGGCGGCGGCCGCCCCCCCCCCCACCCCCGGGATGCTCGACAAGGTCGCGGCCCTGCCCCCGGCCACCGACACCCCCGACATCGACGAGGAGCGCGCCGCGACCGCCGAGTCCGCCTACGGGCTGCGGCACCTGCTGCGCGGCTTCCGCGGGCCGCTGCTGCTGAGCCTGCTGCTGGTCGTGATCGACGCGGCCGCCGGACTGCTGCTGCCGGTCCTGGTGCGGCACGGCATCGACGAGGGCGTCCAGCGGGCGGCGCTCGGCGCGGTCTGGGCCGCCTCGGCGCTGGCGCTGGTCGTCGTGCTGGTGCAGTGGGCCGCGCAGACCGGCGAGACCCGCGCCATCGGCCGCACCGGCGAGCGGATCCTCTACACCCTCCGCGTCAAGATCTTCGCCCAGCTCCAGCGCCTCGGGCTCGACTACTACGAGCGCGAGCTGACCGGGAAGATCATGACCCGGATGACCACCGACGTGGACGCCCTGACGACCTTCCTGCAGACCGGGCTGGTCCAGGCGATCGTCGCGGTGCTGACCTTCTTCGGCATCATGGTCGCCCTCGTCGTCATCGACGCGGGGCTGGCGCTGGTGGTCCTGGCGACCCTGCCGCCGCTGGTGATCGGCACGGTCTTCTTCCGCCGCCAGAGCATCAAGGCCTACGAGCTGGCGCGCGAGCGCGTCAGCGGTGTCAACGCCGCCCTGCAGGAGGGCGTCGCCGGTCTGCGGATCGTGCAGGCGTTCCGCCGCGAGGAGCGCGACGCGCGCCGCTTCGCCGAGCTCAGCGACGGCTACCGGCAGGCGCGCGTGCGCGGCCAGTGGCTGATCTCGGTGTACTTCCCCTTCATCCAGTTCCTCGCCTCCCTGGCGACCGCCGCCGTGCTGGTCGTCGGGGCGAACCGGGTGGGCGACGGCACGCTGACGGCGGGCGCGCTGGTGGCCTACCTGCTCTACATCGAGCTGTTCTTCGCCCCCGTGCAGCAGCTCTCGCAGGTCTTCGACGGCTACCAGCAGGCGGTCGTCTCCCTGGGCCGCGTCCAGGAGCTGCTGCGCGAGCGGACGACGACGCCGCTGCCGGGCGAGCCGCGCGAGGTGGGTCGGCTGCGCGGCGAGATCGTCTTCGAGGACGTCGCCTTCCGGTACAGCGCCGACAGCGCCGACAGCGCCGGCGGTGACGGCGGCGGGGCCGGGGAGGGCGGCGGGAACGCGCTGTCCGGCATCGACCTGAAGATCCCCGCCGGGCAGACGGTCGCCTTCGTCGGCGAGACGGGCGCGGGCAAGTCCACGCTGATCAAGCTGGTCGCCCGGTTCTACGACCCGACCTCGGGCGCCGTCCGCGTGGACGGAGTCGATCTGCGCGAGCTGGACCTGGCCGGCTACCGCCACCGGCTCGGGGTGGTGCCGCAGGAGTCGTACCTCTTCCCCGGCACGGTGCGCGACGCCATCGCCTACGGCCGTCCCGACGCCACCGACGCCGAGGTGGAGGCCGCCGCGCGGGCGGTCGGCGCGCACGAGATGATCGCCACGCTCTCCGGCGGCTATCTGCACCCGGTCGCCGAGAAGGGGCGCAACCTCTCGGCCGGGCAGCGGCAGCTGATCGCCCTGGCCCGCGCGGAGCTGGTGCGCCCGGACATCCTGCTGCTGGACGAGGCCACCGCGGCCCTGGACCTGGCCACCGAGGCACTGGTCAACCAGGCCACCGACCGCCTGGCGGGCCGCCGCACCACCCTGGTCGTCGCCCACCGCCTCACCACGGCCGCCCGCGCGGACCGGGTGGTGGTCCTGGACCACGGCCGGGTGGTGGAGGACGGCACCCACGCGGAACTGCTGGAGCGCGACGGACGGTACGCACAGCTGTGGCGCACCTACGCGGGCGTGCCCGCGGGCGCGGGGGTGTGAGCGGGCCCCTCCACCGAGCGCTTCCCCGCCGCTGAGCGCGCCCCCCGGGCACAGGGGGGCGC
>NZ_JBXUOY010000134.1:0-13785 GCF_057196705.1 Streptomyces sp. ATLC9
CGCCCGCCCCTCCCTGTGCGGGGAGGGGCGGGCGCCCCGGCGGCGTGCGCGGTGCGCGCCGGTGTCCGGCGCCCCGTCAGGAGGCCTTGGCCTTGGGCCGGGGCTCCCGCGCGGCGGCCGAGACCGGGGCGGCGGCCTCGTAGAACTCCTCGCGCGGGTTCTCCACGGCGCCGAGGGAGACGACCTCGCGCTTGAGGAACATCGCGAGCGTCCAGTCCGCGAAGACCCGGATCTTGCGGTTCCAGGTGGGCACCGCGAGGCCGTGGTAGCCGCGGTGCATGTACCAGGCGAGCCGGCCCTTGAGCTTGAGCTTGACCCGCTTGCCCAGGGCGATCATCGCGACGCCCTTGTGGAGGCCGAGGCCGGCCACCGCACCCTTGTTGGCGTGGCGGTACTCGCTCTGCGGGAAGCCCCGCATGCCCGAGATCACGTTGTCGCCGAGCACCTTGGCCTGGCGCAGCGCGTGCTGGGCGTTCGGCGGGCACCAGGCGTTCTCGTTGCCCGCGTCGCGGCCGACGAGGTCGGGGACCTGGGCGTTGTCGCCCGCGGCCCAGATGTGGCCGGAGCCCTTGACCTGGAGCGTCGCCTCGGTGTCCACGTGGCCGCGCGGGCCCAGCGGCAGGCCGAAGCGGGCCAGCGCCGGGTTGGGCTTGACGCCGGCGGTCCACACGATGGTGTCGGAGTCCACCTCGAGGCCGTTCTTGAGCACCACGTGGCCGTCGACGCAGGATTCCATGGACGTGGACAGGTAGACCTCCACGCCGCGCTTCTGGAGGTGTTCCAGACCCCACTTGCCGAGTTCGGGACCGACCTCGGGGAGGATCTTGTCCGCGGCGTCGACGAGGACGAAGCGCATGTCCTCGCGGCGGACGTTGCCGTAGTACTTGGCCGCGTCGCGCGCCATGTCCTCGACCTCGCCGATGGTCTCGGCCCCGGCGAAGCCGCCGCCGACGAAGACGAAGGTCAGCGCCCGGCGGCGGACGGCCTCGTCGTTGGTGGAGTCGGCCTTGTCGAGCTGCTCCAGTACGTGGTTGCGCAGACCGATGGCCTCCTCGACGCCCTTCATGCCGATGCCGTTCTCGGCCAGGCCGGGGATCGGGAAGGTGCGGGAGACCGCGCCGAGCGCGACGACCAGGTAGTCGAAGGGCAGCTCGTAGGACTCGCCGACCAGCGGCGAGACCACGGCGACCTTGCGGTCCTGGTCGATGGTGGTGACGCGGCCGGTGAGGACCTCCGCCTTGGGGAGCACGCGCCGCAGCGGGACGACGACGTGGCGCGGGGAGATGGACCCGGCGGCTGCCTCGGGCAGGAAGGGCTGGTACGTCATGTACGAGCGCGGGTCGACGACGGTGACGGTCGCCTCGCCGTACCGCATCTTCTTCAGGATGCGGCGCGCTGCGTACAGACCGACGTACCCGCCACCCACTACGAGGATTCGCGGACGCTCCGTGGTGCTCATGCCTTCGAGTATCCACTGCCGTTCGGGGGGACCCTCGTGAGGGTCTTCACAAGCGCCCCACCCTCTTCTGCTACACTCCGCCGCCCCGTGACCGGAACCACACCCGCGACCGGGAACCGGCGCACCTCACGGCACGTTCAACACCTGCCGTGAGCTGCGTAGTCGCTCTCCGGGAGAGCCGGTCGACACGGTCGCCGCGACAGAGGGGCCCGCTCCTCCGGCATCACCGGAACCACCTCTCCCGAGCCGCGAAGACCCCAAACTGCCGCTACCGGCAGGTAACATCGCCCGTCGGCGCGCTTTTCCTTGTGAAGAACTTCACGAACTTTCCCGGCGGGGTCTTCCGCCGCGCCCCGACCACGCCTTCGCGAGGACGCACGGGAGCGGCCGGCACCGCCGGGGCGCCGTGGGCCAGGCGCCGGGTCAGCGCGCGGCGCGGGAGTGGGCGATGCCGTCGAGGATGTCGTGTTCGCTGACCACGACCTCCCGGGCCCCGGTGCGCTCCATGATCGTCTGGAGGACCAGGGCGCCCGCGCCGATCACGTCCACCCGGCCCGGGTGCATCACGGGGATGGCGGCGCGCTCGTCGTGGGTGGCGGCCAGCAGGCGCGCGGTGACCTCCGCGACCTTCTCCGCGCCGATCCGGGAGTGGTGGATGGCGGACGGGTCGTACTCGGACAGCCCCAGCGCGACGGCGGCGACGGTGGTGACCGAACCGGCCAGCCCCACCAGCGTCCGGGCCTCGGCCAGCGGGACCGTCTTCTCCACCAGGTCCAGCGCGGCCTCGGCGTCCGCCCTCACCGCGGCGATCTGCGCCTTTGCGGGAGGGTCGGTGATCGTGCCGTCACGCAGCAGATGGCGCTCGGTCAGCCGGACGCACCCGATGTCCACGCTGCGGGCCGCCCGCACCCCGTCGTCCCCCACCACGAACTCCGTGGAACCGCCGCCGATGTCCACCACCAGGTACGGCCCCTCCAGGTGCTCCGCGCCCGCCAGCTCCCTGGTGGCGCCGGTGAAGGAGAGGGCTGCCTCCTGGTCGCCGGTGATCACCTCGGGTTCGACGCCCAGGATGTCCACGACGCCGCGCACGAAGTCGTCCCGGTTCTCCGCGTCGCGCGAGGCGGAGGTGGCGACGAAGCGGGTGCGCCCGGGGGTGACGCCGTGCCCGCGGATCACCTCGGCGTACTCGCGGCAGGCCGCGAAGGTGCGCTCCAGCGCCTCGGGGGCCAGTCGCCCGGTCCGGTCCACGCCCTGACCGAGGCGGACGATGGTCATCCGGCGGTCGAGGTCGGTCAGCTCGCCGGTGGCCGGGTCGATGTCGGCGACGAGCAGGCGGATGGAGTTGGTGCCGCAGTCGATGGCGGCGACCCTGACCGTCCGGCCGGCCGCCGTGCCGTCCGTCGTCCCCGTCACCGTGCTTCCTCCCCGCCGTCCCGGCCGTCCCCGGCCGCGCTCACGCACGGCCCCTTGCGCCACCACTCCGGGAGCATGGTGATCGCCTCGTCGCCCAGCGGGTTGACGCCCGGGCCCGCGGCCAGCGAGTGGGCGACCAGGACGTGCAGGCACTTGACCCGGTCGGGCATCCCGCCCGCGCTGGGAAAGCCCTCCAGCACCTCGATGGCGTCGCGGCGGGCGATGTAGTCCTCGTGCGCCCGGCGGTACGCGGCGGCCAGCTCCGGGTCGGTGCGCAGCCGCTCGGTCATCTCCTTCATCACGCCCTCGGCCTCCAGCGTGCCGATCGCGGAGGCCGCGCGCGGACAGGTGAGGTAGTACGTGGTCGGGAAGGGCGTGCCGTCCTCCAGCCGCGGCGCGGTCTCCACCACGTCGGGCTGCCCGCAGGGGCAGCGGTGCGCGATGGCGCGCAGACCGCGCGGCGGGCGGCCGAGCTGCTGCTGGAATGCCTCGACGTCGGCTTCGGTCGGCGCGGTGGGCCCGGTACGGGGCGGGGGCGTTTCCATACGGCCAGGATGCCTCAGGGGCACCGGGGCCGGACGCGGGGCCCGGCGAAGCGGTCGGGCCCAGGGAGCGGAAGGAGCACGTCCGGTCCGCGGCCGGTCCACGTCAGGGGCGCTGCCCCGCGGCGCCGGAGGCGTCCGCCGCGTCCAGGCCGTCCCACAGGTGCCGGAACCAGACCTGCTCGGTGGGACCGGGCCCGGCGCCGCGGCGGGAGCGGGAGGCGCTCTCGCCGGTACGGTCGGCGGTGCCGCCCGAGAGGATGTAACCGGTCTCGCCGGGGCGCACGTAGAGCAGGTGCTCGCGGATCATCCGCTCGACGTAGGCCGGGTCCTTCCAGCGGACCTTCAGGTCGCGCTTGTCCTCGACCCGGCCGCGCAGCTCCTCGACCAGACGCCGCTGCTCCTCGATCTCCGCACGCTGCGACACGTACTGCCGCATGGGGTAGGCCAGGGCGACGACGAGCGAGCACAGGACCAGGACGAGCAGTGCGGCGCGGCCGGTCAGCCGGCTGCGGCGGGGGGCGCGCATCCGGCGGTTCTGGGCGCGGTAGACGCGCTCGGCCGCCTGTGTGCCCAGTGCCCTGAGCCTGGTCGCGGTGGAGAACCTGTCCCGTTCCGCGGCCACCTGGCCTCCCCTGCTGCCTGTTGTCGCCGTGTCCTGTCGCCGTGCCGTGTCGCCGTATGCCGCCGCGTCCCCGCCACCGTACGGGACGGGGACGGGGACGCGGTGACGGCGGGGCCGCTCCGGCGGCTGTGCTTACCGGTCCGCGGAGCGGCTGTGCTTACCGGTCCGCGGAGCGGAACCGCGGGAACGCCGAGCGCCCGGCGTACACGGCGGCGTCGTCGAGGATCTCCTCGATGCGCAGCAGCTGGTTGTACTTGGCGACGCGCTCGGAGCGGGCCGGGGCGCCGGTCTTGATCTGACCGCAGTTGGTGGCGACGGCCAGGTCGGCGATGGTGACGTCCTCGGTCTCGCCGGAGCGGTGGGACATCATGCACTTGAAGCCGTTGCGCTGGGCCAGTTCGACGGCGTCCAGCGTCTCGGTCAGGGAGCCGATCTGGTTGACCTTGACCAGCAGGGCGTTGGCGGCGCCCTCCTCGATACCGCGGGCCAGGCGCTCGGGGTTGGTGACGAACAGGTCGTCACCGACGAGCTGGACCTTGTCGCCCAGGCGCTCGGTGATGGTCTTCCAGCCGTCCCAGTCGTCCTCGAACAGCGGGTCCTCGATGGAGACCAGCGGGTACGCCTCGACCAGCTCGGCGTAGTAGTCGGTCATCTGGGCGGCGGTGCGCTCCTGGCCCTCGAAGGCGTAGCGGCCGTCCTTGTGGAACTCGGAGGCGGCGACGTCCAGTGCGAGGGCGATGTCCTGGCCGGGGGTGTAGCCGGCCTGCCTGACCGCCTCCAGGATGAGGTCGAGCGCCTCGCGGTTGGAGCCGAGGTTCGGGGCGAAGCCGCCCTCGTCGCCCAGACCGGTGGACAGGCCGCGCTCCTTCAGCACCTTCTTGAGGGTGTGGTAGACCTCGGTACCCCAGCGCAAGGCCTCGGAGAAGGACTCGGCGCCGATCGGCGCGATCATGAACTCCTGGATGTCCACGTTGGAGTCGGCGTGCGAGCCGCCGTTGAGGATGTTCATCATCGGCACCGGCAGCAGGTGCGCGTTCGGTCCGCCGAGGTAGCGGAACAGCGGCAGGTCGGACGCCTCGGAGGCGGCGTGGGCGACGGCCAGCGAGACGCCGAGGATGGCGTTGGCGCCGAGGGAGGACTTGTCCGGGGTGGCGTCCAGGTCGAACATCGCCTGGTCGATCAGGCGCTGCTCGGTGGCGTCGTAGCCGACCAGCTCCGGGCCGATCTGCTCGATGACGGCGAGGACGGCCTTCTCGACGCCCTTGCCGCCGTAGCGGCCCTTGTCCCCGTCGCGCAGCTCCAGTGCCTCGAAGGCGCCCGTGGAGGCGCCGGACGGAACGGCTGCACGGCCGGTGCTGCCGTCGTCGAGGCCGACCTCGACCTCGACCGTGGGGTTGCCTCGCGAGTCGAGGATCTCGCGGGCCACTACGACGTCGATGGACGGCACGAGGGTCTCCTTCGTGTGTGTCGGGCGTGTGTGTCGGGTCTCAGTGCCCTGAGCCTATCCGGCCCGCGCACGCCACCTCGCCGACAGCCCGTGCCATACGGCGGAACGGTGGGTGAAATCGCAGCTCAGAAGGGGCGGGAGCGTTTTGTTTCCAAATTGAATAAACCCGGTGCGGCGCGCCCTCCGCGAAAGGAGGTGACACACCGCACCGGGACGGCGCCGCCGGGTGACGGGCATGGCGCCGGGGCGGGCACAGCAGGGGATCAGACCCGGAGCTGCTGGCCGGGGAAGATCAGGTTGGGGTCGTCGCCGACGACGTCGAGGTTGTCCTGGTAGACCTGCTGCCAGGTGGTGCCGTGGGCGGCGGCGATGGCGCGCAGCGTGTCGCCGGACTTGACCGTGTAGCCGGACCCGGCGTCGCTCCGGTGGCCGTCCGCCCGCTCGGGGGCGCCCTGCGGCCGGGACTGCTCCTGGAACTGTTCCTGAGACCGCCTCTGCGAGTCGGAGTACGCCTGCCCGGAGCCGGAGCCGGAGCCGGCGGAGCGGCCGCCGTCCGGGTCCACCTCGGCCGCGGGTCCGCCCGAGGTGAGGCCGCCCTTCGCGGCGCAGGCCCAGGCACGCGGGCCCTGCATGGCCAGCAGCCGCTCGGCCACGGCGATCTGCTGCTCCCTGGTGGCCAGGTCCGCGCGCGGCGCGTACCGGGTGCCGCCGGCGGCCTCCCAGCTGGACTGGGCGAACTGCAGCCCGCCGTAGTAGCCGTTGCCGGTGTTGATGGACCAGTCGCCGCCGGATTCGCACTGGGCCACCCGCTCCCAGGTGTCGACGGACGCGGCCGAGGCGTCCGGCGCGCCCGCCACCGGGACGGCGATGGCGGCGCCCGCGGCGCCCGTCAGCGCGGCCGCGCGAACGGCCCTGGCGGTGCGGCTGTCGTGCCCTTTGCCGGTGAACAGCATGGACGTTCCTTGTCTCACCGACGCCTGCGAGGTGAGCTGTCGGGTTCGGGCAGTGAGCAAGCCCGGCCGTCCGGGGCGCGGAGCCCCGGACGACTTCACCCCAAGCCGCTCCGGACCGTGCGGCCCGGGGCGGCGCCTACCTGGTTCCCCCGCTCCTGCCCTCGGCGCTGACGCGACGACTGCCCACCGGCCGCCGGCAGGATTCGGCGCTGCGGTCGGTGGCACTCGCGGTGCGAGCGAGACGACGGTAAGCACATGGGGACATATGTCTCAAAGCATGTCAGAAACTGGTGATTCACCCTTTCTGACGCTCGCACGGCCGGAACCCGCAGGTCAGCTGAGGAGCGTTAGGCCGGACAGGAACGACACGCCGCAATCGCCCGGGAGGGTCACGCCGCAGGGCCGTCCGCACTCACCCGAGGGTGAGCTCCTGTCCGGGCAGGATCAGGTCCGGATCCTCGCCCACGACGTCCTTGTTGTTCTCGTACAGGCCGCTCCAGCCGCCCGGGACGCCGTGCTCCTGGGCGATCGCCACGAGCGACTCCCCCGGGCGCACGAGATGGCCCTCGTCCGCCGCACGGGCGCCCAGGCCGCTCACGGTGCCCGCCAGCGCGGGACGCTCGGCACGGGCGGAGCGGTCGGCGGCCTCCCCGGAGCGCTCCTCGCCCACGGCCTCCCGGTCTTCCGCGCCGTCCGCCCCGCGATCCGGCTCCAGTTCGCGCGGATCGCGCTCGCCGCGGTGCTTTCCGGTACCCTCTCCCGGGCCGGCGCGGGAGCCGCCCTCCGCGGCGTCGTCCGCCCCGCCGGCCTCCGTACCGTCCCCGGCGCCGTCGCCCTCCGGCGCCTTCCGCTCGCCCTGGGCGCCGTCCTTCGCGCCGCCGCCGTCCTCGGCCGGGGAGTCCTCCTCCGCCGCGCCGCCGCCCGGCGCGGTGCCGTCCAGGAGACCTCCGCCGCCCCCGCCGTCCCGCGTGTCCTCCTCCGGCAGGAGGTTGTCCGGGTCGATGGCCGGGGCCTCGCCGGTGGTGTCGTGGCGCAGCCCGGCGTTGACGCCGCAGGAGGGCCAGGCCTCCGGCCCCCGGTCGGCGAGGATCTTCTCGGCCACCGCGACCTGCTGGCTGCGGCTGGCGAGGTCGGGTCGCTCGGCGTACGCCGTACCGCCGTACCGCTCCCAGATCTCCTGGGTGAGCTGGAGCCCGCCGTAGTAGCCGTTGCCGGTGTCGGCGCTCCACAGGCCGCCGCTCTCGCACTGCGCGACCCGGTCCCAGGTGTCGAGGTCTGCCGCCTGGGCGCCCGCCGCCCCGAGCAGCGGGATGGCGAATCCCGCGCCGGTCACTCCGGCCGTGACGAAGACGGCGGGAGCCTGGCGGGGGCGGCGGTGTCTACCGTTCCCGGAAAGCATGTGTGGAACCTCTCGTGCGTGGACAGCCGGCAAGGTTGAGCGGTTGACGGTTGAACGTAGCGTCACCGGGCTGATCATCACAAGTCAGTGTCCCGTAGATCACGCACGGATCACGCACATGACCGTGCGTCACCCGCGCACCGGCTCGAACTCCACCGGCAGCTCACGCAGTCCCCGCATGATGAGGCCGCCCCGCCAGCGCAGATCGGCGGATTCCGCCGCGAGCCGCAGGTCGGGGAGGCGTCCCAGCAGGGCCGTCAGCGCGATCCGCCCCTCCAGTCGTGCCAGCGGCGCGCCCAGACAGTAGTGGATGCCGTGGCCGTATCCGAGGTGAGGATTGTCACCGCGCGTGAGGTCCAGGGCGTCCGGGTCCGCGAACCGCGCCGGGTCGCGGTCGGCGGCGGCCAGCACCACCAGCACCGGGTCGCCGGCGCCGATGCGCTGCCCGCCGATCTCCAGCGGCTCGGTGGCGAACCGCCAGGTCGCCAGCTCCACCGGCCCGTCGTAGCGCAGCAGTTCCTCCACCGCCGTCCGCAGCAGCCCGTCGTCGCCGGCCGCCAGCGCGTCCTGGAGCAGCCGCCGCTGCTCCGGGTGGCGCAGCAGCGCGTAGGTGCCGTTGCCGATGAGGTTGACGGTGGTCTCGAAGCCGGCGAACAGCAGGATGAAGGCCATCGCCGCGGCCTCGTTCTCCGTCAGGTGCTCGCCGTGGTCGCTCGCCCGGATCAGTCCGGAGATCAGGTCGTCGCCCGGGTCGCCGCGCTTGCGGTGGATCAGCTCGGCCAGGTACGCGCGCATCCGCTTCACGGCCCGGCCCACCCCGCCGCGCGGACCGCCCCCGTGACGGATCATCATGCCCGCCCAGTCGCGGAAGTCGTCCTGGTCCTCGGCCGGGACGCCGAGCATGTCGCAGATGGCGTGGATCGGCAGCGGGAACGCGAACTCGTGGATGAGGTCGGCGCTCCCGCGCTCCGCGAAGCCGTCGACGAGCCGGTCGGCCAGTTCCCGCACCCGCGGCTCGAAGGCCGCCACGCGGCGCGGGGTGAACGCCTTGGACACCAGCCGCCGCAGCCGGGTGTGGTCGGGCGGGTCGATGTTGAGCAGGTGCGTCATCAGGTTGGCGCCGCGCTCGCCGGGGATGCCCACCTTCCCCTTGCCGTGCGCGGCCTCGCTGTGGTGGGCGGGGTTCTTGCTCAGCCGCAGGTCGGCCAGCGTCTCGCGCGCGTCCGCGTACCGCGTCACCAGCCACGCCTCCACCCCGCTGGGCAGTACGGTGCGGCGCACGGGCGCGTGCTCGCGCAGCCAGGCGTACGCGGGGTAGGGATCGGTGGCGAACTCGTGCGAGAACAGATCGGGCGGGGGCGGGGTGCGGTCGGCGCCGGCGTTCTCGTGGTCCACACCCTCGACGCTAACGCGGCCCCCGCGTCCCCGGCGGAGGGGGGGCCGAGCTCCCCGCGCACCGGGCCGAATCCGCGGCGGCACGGCGGCATGGGTGCCCGGCGGACGGGTACGGCGGAAGGACGCGAACGCCGTCAGGTCCGCGGGACCGGCCAAACCCCCGAGGGGAGGACACAGTGCCCTCGCATTCCTGCCCACCTCCGCAGGACTGGGGCCACTACGGGGAGCCGGCGCCCGGACCACCGCCCCCGGAGCCCCCGGCACGGCCCCGCGACGGGATGGGCGTCGCAGCCCTCGTCCTCGGCCTGATCGCCCTGGTGATGTTCTGGACCGCCCTCCTCGGCGTGGTCCTGGGGGTGCTGGCCGTCGTGTTCGGCGTCGCCGGTCACCGACGCGTCAGGCGGGGCGAGGCGACCAACGGGTGGATGGCCCTCACCGGGGCGATCACGGGCTTCACCGGGCTGGCGCTCTCCACGGCCCTCATCGCCGCCACGGTGGCCTTCCTCAACTCCGACGAGATCGACGACTTCCGCGACTGCGTGCGGAACGCCGACACCTCCTCCGAGAGCCAGGCCTGCGTGGACGACCTGCGCGACCGGTACTGGTGAGGGGGCGCGCCCGCCGCACCTCCCTGCGCGCCGCCCCCGCGTCACCGGGCCCGGCGGCCCTCCCCCGGCAGCGTCAGCGCGACCAGCAGCAGACAGCACCCCAGGACCGCCGCGCCGGTGCGGAAGGCCAGGGCGTAACCGGGGGCGAGGCCCTCGGGGGTCTCGTCGGCGATCCGGGAGACCGCGACGGTGGAGAGCACCGCCAGCCCCAGGGTGCCGCCCATGGTGCGGGAGGTGTTCACCATCGCCGAGACCACGCCCGCGTCCCGGTGCGGGGCGCCGGAGGTGGCCAGGGAGGCCAGCGGGGTGGCCAGCAGCCCGGTGCCGAGCATCGTGGTGACCCCGGGCCCCATCACCGTGGCCGTGTAGCCGCCGCCGGCGGCCATGACCGAGCTGAACCACAGGAAGCCGCCCGCCGCCAGCGCCACGCCCGTCAGCGCGGTGTTCCGGGCCCCGGCCCGGTGCATCAGCCGGGGTGCGAGCTTGGAACCGGCGACGACGCCGAGCGAGTGCGGCAGGAACCCCAGACCCGCCTGGAGGGGCGTGTAGAGCAGCACGTTCTGCATGTACAGCGACATGAAGTACCAGGAGGAGACCAGCGCCGCGCCGCAGACGAACATCGCGGCGTTGGCCGCCGACACCGACGGCAGCCGGAACAGGCGCAGCGGCATCAGCGGCGCCCCGGTACGGGACTCGACCGCGACGAACGCGCCCAGCAGCGCCAGGCCGCCCAGCAGGGGCACGAGCGTGGCCGGCTCGGCCCAGCCGACCGCCTCGGTCTGCACGATGCCGTACGCCATCGCGCCGAGGCCGCCGGTGACCAGCACCGCGCCGGGCACGTCGAGGCGGTGCGCGCCCCCGGCCGGGTGGTCCGCCGACAGCCGGAGCGCCACCGCGAGCAGTACGAGCACGCCGATGGGGACGTTGACCAGCAGCACCCAGCGCCAGGACAGCGTGTCGGTGAGCACACCGCCGACGAACCCGCCCGCCGCGCCGCCGCCGGCCCCCACCGCCGTCCAGGTGCCGATGGCCCGGGCGCGGGCCGGTCCCTCGGACACGGAGGTGGTGAGCAGGGTCAGGGTGGAGGGGGCGAGGACGGCGGCCCCCGTCCCCTGCACGGCCCGCGCGGCCAGCAGCTGCCAGGGCTCCTGCGCGAGGCCGCCGGCGAGGCTGGCGGCGGTGAACAGGCCGAGCCCGGCCAGGAACACGCGCTTGCGTCCGAAGAGGTCGCCGGCCCGCCCGCCGAGCAGCATGAACCCGGCGAAGGTCAGCGTGTAGGTGTTGACCACCCACTGGAGCTGCTCGGCGTCCATCCGCAGCCCGGCGCGCATGGACGGCAGCGCCACGTTGACGACCGAGACGTCGAGGACGACGAGGAACTGGCCCGCGCACGCCGCGAGCACGATCAGCCACGGCGCCCGGGCCGGGCCGGGTGCCGGTGTCGCCCGGGGTTCCCCGGCCTCGGCCGGACACTTGTCCATGGCACCCATGCTAGGGAGCCGCCGCCGGCCGCCCGGCCCCGGCCGCCGGGCACGCGTCCTCCGGCGGCCCGCCCGCTCCGGCACGCTCACTGCGGCGACCGGAGCGCGGCGCCGGGGTCCGGCGTGATGACCGGCTTCGGTGTGGCGACGAGGTCGCCGATCGGTACGCAGTCGCCCGCCAGCCGGAGCTCCCTGGGCCCGCACTCGGCCGCCGGGCCGGCCGGAGGAGGTACGAGGGGCGGCGGGTGCGGCAGGGGCGAGAAGGGGCGCGAGGAGCGGGGAGCGACCGGCGTGCCCGGGAGGGAGGGCCGCTCGGTCACGTCGTCCCCGGTGAGCAGGTTCCAGGTGAACACCACCAGGACCACCACCGCGGCCACCAGCATCCCCGGTCTGCCGTTCAGCCGGCCGGACTTCCCGCCACCGGTTCCGGTTCCGGGACCGGTGGCGGGACCGGCTCCGCCGGACGGGCGGGCCATCGGGCCGGTGCGGTCCAGCGGTGCCGCGGTGTTGACGCCGCACAGGACGAGACGGGCGCGCAACAGGGGCACGGCCGCGGGATCGGCTGCCGCCGCCCGCGCCAGCTCCACCGCCTCCCGGGCCTCGTCGTCGTGGACGACCAGGGCGCTCGGCTCCGTCCAGCGCAGGCTCCACCCCGCCCGCCCGGCGTCCGCGAGCCCCACTCCCACCAGGGTCTCCAGCACCTCCACGGGCGATCCCGGCAGGCCCCACTGGTCCATGCCCCAGCCCGTCTCGTGCAGTGCCTCGGCCAGCTCGGCGCCGCGCCCGTCCTTCAGCAGCCCCAGGACGGCGTCCACGGTCGGCTCCGGCGGGACGCCGAGCCCGGCCAGGGGCCCGCGCAGGTCCTCGACGGCCTGGACCATCTGCGCCCCGGCCGCGTCGTCCAGCCACTCCTGCCACGGCTGCCCGAGCCCTCGGGGCCCGGACGGCGGCAGGAGCGGGCGCAGCAGGGAGCCCCACGCCCCCTCGGGGAGCCGGAGGTACGCGGCGTCCGCCGCCACTCCCGTCCCCAGGGCGGACGGTGGGTCCGGAACGTCCTCGCCGCGGGCGAGGGCGGCCAGGCGCCGGCTCAGCGGCGGATGGGAGTCCAGCCGGGAGCGGGGCGGCTCCGGCATCCCGCGCCGCCACTCACCGAGCGCCTCGGCGTACCCGGGGTCGGCCAGCATCTCGGCGAAGGGCCGCAGCGGGTCGTCGGGCGTCAGCCCGCGCCCGACCATGGGGTCCAGCAGCCGGGCCCGGTAGTCGGCCCAGGCCGCGCCGACGGCGTGGACGGCGGTCAGGGCGGACGCCGTGGCCTCCCGCCCCACGACGGCCGCCGCGGCCGCGTCCGCCTGGAACTCCTGCCGCCTCCGCACGCCGAGGGTGACGGCGTCGAACAGCCACGCGTACACCCCCAGAACCCAGCCCTGGAAGCCCGAGTAGAACGCCACCACGGCGTTGCCCCCGGCCGCCTCGGCGATGCCGGTGCGTGCCGTGTGCAGGGCGGCCGAGCCCCGGTGGGCGGTCGCCGCGAACCGGGTGTGCCGGCGCGCGTAGTGGCCCAGCTCGTGGCAGAGGACCGCCCGCAGCTCGTCCTCGCTCAGCCCGGCCAGCAGCGGTACGCCGATCTCCATGCGCCGGGCGGTCACCCCGGCGCCGGGGCGGGTCTCCTCGCTCACGGAGGCGTTGGCCTCCAGGGTCAGCCGGATCTCGGTCGGCTCGGGCGCGCCGGTCGCGCGCGCCAGGCCGGTGACCGTCTCCCACAGCCGCGGGGCCTGCCGCCGGGTGACCGCCCGGCCCCCGCGGGCGGCCGGGGCGCGCCCGCCGGAGAACAGCCCGCGCAGTACCGCCAGCACGGCCGGCAGCCCGAAGGCGACCGCGTACAGCGGCGTCGGTATGGTCATGCGCGCGCCGTCGACCAGCAGCACCCACAGCACACCGGCCGACAGGACCGCGTAGCCCAGCACCAGCGCCCACGACACCGCGTAGAAGCCCCCCAGCAGGGCCATCGCGAGCATGGTCCGCAGCAGAGCGCCCACCGTCGCCGTCATCGCCTCCCCCTCCGGCCCGTTCCCTCCGCTGTCATCGTCCCCGGCGACGGCCCGGCGGAAGCGGGTTTTCCCGCCGCTGCGGGCGGCAGGCGGCGGAACGCGGGGTTCCGGGGAACGGTTCCGGCCGCGTGCGCGTCCCGGGCACAGCGCGTCACCGCCGCTCGTCCCCCGTCGGCGCCGCGCGGGTTCGTCCTGAACCGGACCCCGTGCGGAACGCCCTCGCGGGCACTCCGTTCAGGAGCGGCCGACGGACGGAGGACGGGAGGCCGGTTGGCGGGGGAGGACCGCCCGCGCGTGGGCGGCCGGTGCCGGCAGGCCGGCGGGTGCGGCGCGCTCCGGGGCCGCGTCGCGAAGAGCGCCACGGGGGTCGGTCATGGGCGCACAGTGCGGCGGTCCCCTCGGCGCGCGCCCGGTC
>NZ_JBXUOY010000135.1:0-13772 GCF_057196705.1 Streptomyces sp. ATLC9
GCGGGCTGCCGCGGCGCCTCCAGCGTCTGCCCCTGACTCGGCGTGCCCGGCCGCTCCCCGGCGCCGGCGCCGCCCCCGCTCGGGGTGGTGTCCCCCGGACCGCGGGTGGACGGGTTCGGCGGCAAGCCGTTCCCCGTCTCCGGCGTCCCCGTGCCCGTGCCCGGGGTGGACGGGCTCGGGCCGCCGGTGGAGCGCTGCGGCAGCGGCGAGCCCGGCTGGTTGTTGATCAGCGGATCGCCCGGCCTGGGCACGGTGGCCAACTGCGCCGAACGCACCGCGCTGCCCAGCACCGAGCCGACCAGCAGCGTCAGACCGAGCACCACCGCGGCGACGGCCGCGCCGCGCCGCAGCACGCGCCGGCGCAGCTCCCACACCTCCGCACGCGGGCCCAGCCGGCGCCAGGCCTCGCCCGCCAGGCGCGCGTCCAGCGAGTAGTACGGCGCCCCCGCGATGATCAGCGGGCTCCAGGCGGCCAGGTAGATGAAGTCCGGGGCGTCGTACACCGGGACCGTGCGCCAGCTCACCGTCAGGATCAGGGCCGCCGACAACAGCGCGCCCAGGCCCGCGGCGGCCCGCTGCCACAGTCCCATGAAGGTCAGCACACCGATGACGATCTGGAGGAAGGCCACGGTGAGCCCGGCGCCGACGGGGTGGGCGGCCGCGAGGTCGCGCAGCGGAGCGGCGACGGCCCACGGTTGGAGCGAGCCCAGCCAGGCCACCAGGGAGCCGCGCTCGTCGCCGTCGAAGTAGACCGGGTCGCAGAGCTTGCCCATCCCGGCGTAGACGGAGACGAAGCCGAGGAGGATCCGCAGGGGCAGCAGCACGACGCCGAGGTTGATGCGGCGGTCGGGGTAGAAGCCGTGCCGGGCACGGCGGACCTCCTCGCGTGGGCGCCCCTCCTCGTAGCCGTCGTGACCGTCGTACCCGTTGTCGTACCCGCCGTCCCGGTCCTGGGCGGCGGGCTCGTACGGCTCGAAGGGGCGGAGCGGAGCGCCCGGTGCGCCGTACGCGCCCCCGGCCGGGCGTACCCCCGCGGGCAGCGGGCGCTCGGGCGGCCGGGGCGAGCGGGGGGCGATGATCGTGGGACCGCCGCCGGGGGTGTCGTCGAGGGCGGGGATCACCGTGGTGCGCGGGCCGCCGTCCGGACCCGTCGCGGGGCGCGGCACCACGCGCGGCAGCACCTGCGTGGTGGCGCTGCCCGGCTCCTCCCCGTCGGCCCCGTCCATACCGGCGCTCGCACGGCGTACCGCCTGGAGCAGCCGGGTGGCCCGTACGTCGCCGGGTTCCGTCCGGCCGCTCCACACCACGGGCGCGCGCCGCCCGGCAACCGGGCGGCGGACCGGGACGGCACCGCGCACCGCCGTCGGCACGCCGGCTCCGGTCAGCACGCGGCCGCGGGGCGGCGGCGAGGCGAGCCGCACCCGGAAGCTGGCGTGGTTGACGACGACCTCGGCCGGGTCGCTGGGCACCTTGACCGTGCTCAGCACCGGCTCGTCGTCGAAGAAACCGCGGGGTGTTCTGGTGTCCACACTCATCTAACCGAGTGACGGACACATAGGACACTGCCTTGACGGCCCCGATCTGTCGGGGGCCCGTCAAGGTCCGGGCCGGCGCGGCACCGGCGGCGTCGGACGCGCAGACGTCAGACGCGTCGGCGGCGGGCGGCCTCGTAGAGGGCGATGCCCGCGGCGACACCGGCGTTGAGGGACTCGGCCCCGCCCGGCATGGGGATGCGCACCCGCATGTCGCAGGTCTCGCCGACCAGCCGGGACAGGCCCTTGCCCTCGCTGCCGACGACGATCACCAGCGGACCGTCCAGCGCGGCCACGTCCTGGATCTCGGCCTCGCCGTCGGCGGCGAGGCCGACCACGAACAGGCCCTCCTTCTGGTACGCCTCCAGGGCGCGGGTGAGGTTGGTGGCCCGCGCGACCGGGGTGCGGGCGGCGGTGCCGGCCGACGTCTTCCAGGCGCCCGCGGTCATGCCGGCCGCGCGACGCTCGGGGACGACCACGCCGTGGCCGCCGAAGGCCGCGACGGAGCGGACCGCCGCACCCAGGTTGCGCGGGTCGGTGACGCCGTCGAGCGCGACGATCAGCGGGTCCTCACCGTCGTCGTACGCGGCCGCGGACAGGTCCTCGGGGTGGGCGTACTCGTAGGGCGGGATCTGGAGGACCAGGCCCTGGTGGTTGAGGCCGTTCGTCATCCGGTCCAGCTCGGGGCGCGGGGCCTCCATCAGGTGGATGCCACCGCGGTCGGCGGCGAGCTTGAGGGCCTCGCGCACGCGCTCGTCGTTGTCGATGAACTGCTGCACGTACAGCGTGCTCGCGGGCACGCCCTCGCGCAGCGCCTCGACCACCGGGTTGCGGCCGACGACCAGTTCGGAGGTGCCCTTGCCGCCGCGCCGGGCCGCGGGGCGGCGGGCGGACTGGCGGGCCTTGGCGCCCGCGATGCGGTTCTTGACGTGGCCCTTGCGCATCTCGGCGGGCGGCGTGGGGCCCTTGCCCTCAAGGCCGCGGCGCCGCTTGCCGCCACTGCCGACCTGCGCGCCCTTCTTGTTGGACGTGCGGCGGTTGGGGCGCTGGCTGTTCCCGGCCATCGGGATCACTCATCTCTTCTTGCTGCTCGGTGGAACATCGGTGGAACGGGCGGGTGGACGGGGTGGTTCGCGGTCGCGCTCCGGGGTTCGGAGGGGCGGGGCTCAGCGGGCGTCGCGCGGGCCCAGTTCCCAGCGCGGCCCGGACGGTGTGTCCTCAATGACCAGACCGGAGCGCTGGAGCTGGTCACGGATGGCGTCGGCGGTCGCGTAGTCCTTGCGGGCACGCGCCGCCTGACGCTGCTCCAGGACGAGTCCGACCAGGGCGTCCACGACCGAGGCCAGTTCCTCGCCCCGCCCGGCGGAGTCACCCCCGGCCCAGTGCGCGTCGAGCGGGTCGAGGCCGAGTACGCCCAGCATCGCCCGTACGTCGGCCAGGGCGCCGGCCACCGCGTCCTTGTCGTCCTCCGCAAGGGCGGCGTTGCCCTGCCGGACGGTGGTGTGGACGACGGCGAGCGCCTGCGGGACGCCGAAGTCGTCGTCCATGGCCGCCGCGAACTCCTCGGGCACCTCGGCGGCCGGTTCCACGGAACCGGCCCGCTCGACGGCCCGCTGGACGAAGCCCTCGATCCGGCCGAAGGCGACCTCGGCCTCGCCCAGGGCCTCCTCGCTGTACTCGATCATCGAGCGGTAGTGCGGGGTACCCAGGTAGTAACGGAGCACGATGGGCCGCCACTGCCGGACCATCTCGGAGACCAGCACCGAGTTGCCCAGCGACTTGCTCATCTTCTCGCCGCTCATCGTCACCCAGGCGTTGTGCAGCCAGTAGGCGGCGAAGTCGTCGCCGTAGGCCTTGGACTGGGCGATCTCGTTCTCGTGGTGCGGGAAGACGAGGTCGACGCCGCCGCCGTGGATGTCGAAGGCGCGGCCCAGATACTTGTGGGCCATCGCCGAGCACTCCAGGTGCCAGCCGGGGCGGCCGGGGCCCCAGGGCGTCTCCCAGCTCGGCTCGCCGGGCCTGGCGGCCTTCCACATCGCGAAGTCGCGGAGGTCGCGCTTGCCGGTCTCGCCCTCGCCGGAGGGCTGGCGCAGGTCGTCCAGGTCCTGGTTGGACAGGGAGAGGTAGCCGGGGAAGGAGCGCACGTCGAAGTAGACGTTGCCGTCGGCGGCGTAGGCGTGGCCGCGGTCGATGAGCTCGCGCATCATCTCGACCATCTCGGGGATGTGGCCGGTGGCGCGCGGCTCGTAGGTGGGCGGCAGGCAGCCCAGCGCGGTGTAGGCGTCGTCGAAGGCGCGCTCGTTGGTGTAGCCGATCGCCCACCAGGGGCGGCCCCGCTCCGCGGACTTGGTGATGATCTTGTCGTCGATGTCCGTGACGTTGCGGACGAACGTCACGTCGTAGCCGCGGTGGGTGAGCCAGCGGCGCATGATGTCGAAGTTCAGCCCCGACCGGACGTGACCGATGTGCGGGGCCGCCTGCACGGTCGCGCCACACAGGTAGATCGAGACGCGGCCCGGGGCGAGCGGGGTGAAGTCACGGATCTGCCGGGCGCTGGTGTCGTACAGGCGAAGAGTCACGGGTCAAGGGTAGTCGGAAACGCAAGAGGGGCGGTGCGGACCGGGCACGGAGCGGTCGCCGGTCGCGGCCGGGCCTTGACCGGGGCCGCGGCCGCGGATTCAGCCGCGCCGGACGACCAGCGCCGTGGCGACGGCCGCCAGCCCCTCGGCGCGGCCGGTCAGGCCCAGGCCGTCGGTGGTGGTGCCGGAGACGGAAACGGGCGCGCCGACCGCTTCCGAGAGCGCCTTCCGCGCCTCCGCGCGACGCTTGCCGATCTTGGGTCGTACACCGATCACCTGGATCGCCACATTGCCGATCTCGAAGCCTCCGGCCCGGACGATCCGGGCCGCCTCGGCGAGCAGCGCGGTGCCCGCGGCTCCGGACCACTCGGGACGGTCGGTGCCGAAGTGGGCGCCCAGATCGCCGAGCCCGGCCGCCGAGAAGAGGGCGTCGCAGGCGGCGTGCGCGGCGACGTCGCCGTCGGAGTGCCCGGCCAGGCCGTGCGTCTCCCCCTCCCACAGCAGGCCGGCGCACCACAGTTCGCGGCCCTCCTCGAAGGCGTGCACGTCCGTGCCGATGCCGACCAGCGGCAGGACCGGGGAGGATGCGGGCTCAGAAACCATCGGTGACCCTTCTGCGGGCGAGTACGGCCTCGGCGAGCACGAGGTCCAGGGGGCGGGTGATCTTGAATGCCTCCTCGTGGCCGGGCACCAGCACCACGGGCACGCCCAGCCGCTCGACCAGCCCGGCGTCGTCGGTGGCCCCCTCGCCCTCACGCGGGGCGTCCGCGTGCGCCTTGGCGAGGGTGGCCCGGTCGAAGCCCTGGGGGGTCTGCACGGCGCGCAGCAGGGACCGCTCGGGGGTGGCCACGACCGGTTCGGGCTCCCCGGCCGGAGTGCCGGGCGCGATCCGCTTGACGGTGTCGGCCACGGGCAGCGCGGGGACGACGGCGGGCGCCCCGGCCCGTACGGCGGCGACCACGGCCTCCACCGTCTCCACCGGGACCAGCGGGCGGGCGGCGTCGTGGACGAGGACGGTGTCGACGTCGACGGGCAGTGCCGCCAGCCCGCGGGAGACCGACTCCTGGCGCGTTCCGCCGCCGGTGACGACGATCACCCCGGTGTCGCCGGCGGACTGGGGCAGGGGGTGCTCGTCCAGGAGCGTGCGGACGGCCGCGGCGCCGTCGGGCGGCGCCACGACGACCACGAGCGAGACCGTGCGGGCGCGGGCGACCGCGCGGACGGCGTGGACGAGCATCGGGGCACCGCCGAGCGGGCGCAGCGCCTTGGGGGCGCCGCGGCCGAGCCGTACGCCGCGGCCCGCGGCGGGGATGACCGCCGCGGTGCGGGGGGACGGCGCGCCGCCCGTCGCTTCTGCGTGCCTGGTTTCGTCTGGCATTGGTCGCCCGTTCAGGTTTGTTTCCTTGGTGGGGGTGGGTATGGCACTCAGCGTGCCGGGTGCGAAGCCCCGACCGGACCCTTCCGTGACGACCGGTCGAACAGCCGCCCGGACCTGGCAGTTCCGGTACCGGGCAGTCGGGCGGCGAGCGTCTCGGGTGGCCCGTACGACCCACTACAACCGCATCCCGGCAGTCACGCGCGGAGAAACCGGCCGGATCTCCGCGCGGTCCCGCGACATGCCGCAGCGCCCGGTGACGGCTCACACCGTCGCCCCGGGCACCGCGGCGATCTTCATGTCCTCACGTTCGCCGACCGGTCAACGGCCGATGCCGCGCCCGTGCTCCGTCGTGCCGTGCGCGCCGTTGCCGTCCGTTCGGCGGATGGGGGGCGGCCGGCCCCCCGGCCGGCGGGCCCCCGCGGGGCGGGGGCGCGGTGGGGGGGGGGGCGCGTTTGCGGACGGTGGGGCGGAGGGCGGACGCCCCCCACAGGGGCCGCCGGCCCGCGCTCGGGCCGGCACCGTCCGGCTCAGGACGCCAGGACTTCGTCCAGCAGCGTCTCGGCCTTGTCCTCGTTGGTGTTCTCCGCGAGGGCCAGCTCGCTCACCAGGATCTGGCGCGCCTTGGCGAGCATCCGCTTCTCACCGGCGGAGAGTCCGCGCTCGCGTTCCCGGCGCCACAGGTCGCGCACGACCTCGGCTACCTTGATGACATCGCCGGAGGCGAGCTTCTCCAGGTTCGCCTTGTACCGGCGGGACCAGTTGGTCGGCTCCTCGGCGTAGGGCGCGCGGAGCACCTCGAAGACCCGGTCGAGGCCGTCCTGGCCGACCACGTCACGCACGCCGACGAGCTCCGCGTTTTCCGCCGGGACGCGCACCTCCAGGTCGCCCTGGGCGACCTTCAGAACCAAGTAGGTCTTGTCCACGCCTTTGATCTGGCGAGTTTCGATAGCCTCGATCAGCGCGGCCCCGTGATGGGGATAGACCACGGTGTCGCCAACCTTGAACGTCATGTGACAGGTACCCCTTCCGTGGCTATCCAGGGTAACACGGGAACGCCCTCCCCTGAATGGCGTTTTCGCAGGTCAGGGCATATCTCAGGGCTTGACAACAACGCCCGGATCGTGCTGCGGGAGCCCTCGGAGGGCAGGAATCCGCAGGTCGGAGGGGGTATACCAGGGGCGGGAATCGCACACGGAAGCACTCCCCGGAGCTTGACCGAAACACCTGTACGTCCGTTTTGTCGGTATCGTTGATCCGGCCGAACGGCCGGAACCGAATTGATCAGCACGGGGGCGAACGGCTCCGGGGGATGTTTTCCGGCGAACTTCCCCGCCTCCTTCACCGGCACTTCCCCCGGGAATGCTCGTAATCGTTCGTACGGACGTGCAGCCGATATTCCGCGGAAGGCGTCCCCGCCGGCTCCCGCCCGTCTCCCCGGCTCCGTACGGAAACCTCCCCGCCTCCCGCACACCGGCCCGGACTTCCCGCCCGCGCGCCGGGAATGCGGCACTCGGACGCCCGTGGGGCGGGTCGGGTGCGGAGACGTTTCACCGGGTCGGTACGCTGAGCCCGCCGACAGACCCATCCATCCCGCTAGGAGTTGCCGCCGCCGTGAGCAGCAGCCTTCGACGCGGCGCCCTCGCCGCCAGCTCTCTCGCGCTCTCGATCGCGTCCCTGACCGCCTGCGGGGCCGGGCCGAACGCACAGAGCCTGACCATCAACCCCGACAACGCCTCGGCCGAGGTCGACGACATCAAGGTCCAGAACGTCAATGTCGTCACCTCCGAGGACGGCTCCGGCCCCGCCTCCGTCTCGGCGCGCATCTTCAACGGCGGCACCGAGGACGAGACGCTGGAGTCCCTCATGGTGGACGGGCAGCGCGTGGAGCTGAGCCCGGCCGAGGGCGAGCAGGAGCTGACCGTCCCCGCGGGCGGCTCCCTGGCGCTCGGCGGCGAGGGCCACGCGTCCGCGATCATCGACGACCCCGAGCAGGCCGGCATCGAGGCCGGGAACGCCCAGCCGCTGGTCTTCGAGCTCAGCTCGACCGGCCGGGTGGAACTGCGCGCCACCGTCGTCCCGGCCGAGGGCACCTGGAAGGACTTCGGTCCCAGCGGCGCCCCGGCGCCCACGGAGTCCGCCCTGCCCGACCCGGGCGCCTCCCCCACCGAGACCGAGGGTCCCGCCGAGGAGGACGACTCCGACCCCCAGGACCCGGGCGCCAACGACAGCGGTGACGACGACACCCAGGGCGAGATCGGCTCCCCGCAGGAGGACGGCGGCACCGAGGACACCGGAGGCCGGTGATCTCCCTTCCCGGCCGGCGCGCGGACGCCGGCCGGGGGTTCGACGCGGGGCGGCGGGGGGGGGTCGGGCGGGGGGGGCCGCCCGCGCGGGGGCGCGCCCCCCCCACCCGCGTCGTACCGCACCGGTCCCGTCGTCGACCGGTCACGGGCCTGTCACGGCTCGAACTTGTAGCCCAGCCCCCGCACCGTCACCAGGTAGCGGGGCGCGCTCGGGTCCGGCTCGATCTTGGCGCGCAGCCGCTTGACGTGCACGTCCAGCGTCTTGGTGTCGCCGACGTAGTCCGCGCCCCAGACCCGGTCGATGAGCTGCATACGGGTCAGCACGCGCCCGGCGTTGCGCAGCAGCATCTCCAGCAGGTCGAACTCCTTCAGCGGCAGGTCGACCTTGGCGCCGGAGACCGTCACCACGTGCCGGTCCACGTCCATCCGCACCGGCCCGGCCTCCAGCGCCTGCGGGGCTGCCTCCTCCGGCTCGCCGCGCCGCCGCAGCACGGCCCGGATGCGGGCCACCAGCTCGCGGGAGGAGAAGGGCTTGGTCACGTAGTCGTCGGCCCCTATCTCCAGGCCGACGACCTTGTCGATCTCGCTGTCCTTGGCGGTCACCATGATGACCGGCACGTTCGAGCGGCCGCGGAGCTGGCGGCACACCTCGGTGCCGGGCAGGCCCGGCAGCATCAGGTCGAGCAGCACCAGGTCGGCGCCGTTGCGCTCGAACTCCTCCAGCCCGTCCGGGCCGGTGGCCGCGATGGCCACCTCGAAGCCTTCCTTGCGCAGCATGTACGACAGTGCGTCGCTGAACGATTCCTCGTCCTCGACGACGAGCACTCGGGTCACGGGAGGACCTCCGGGGCGGGATCAGGGTGGTGATCGGTGGAGTCGTGGGGGGGTCGGTGGGTCCCGCGGGGAAGGCCGCGGGGCGTGGTGGGGGCTCGGTGGGAGGCCCTGTACGGGGGCGCGGGTCCGTCGGCCGTGCCGTACGGGTACGGGTCGTCGTACACGGGGGCCCGGGGCCCGCCGGGTCCGTCCGGGCGGTCCGGATCCGGGCCGGCTCCGTGCACGTCGCCGCCCGTACCGTCCCCGGCACCGTCGTCGCCGTCGTCGTCCTCGCCGAAGTCCGCCGGCTCGCGCAGCGCTCCGGCGGTCCGTGCCCTCTCCAGCCTCCGGGCTTCGGCACGCTCGCGCGCGCTGGCCGCCTCCGGCAGACGCAGGGTGAAGGTGGAGCCCTGGCCCTCCGCGCTCCACACCGCGACCTCCCCGCCGTGCGAGGCGGCCACGTGCTTGACGATGGCCAGGCCCAGGCCGGTGCCGCCGGTGGCCCGGGAGCGGGCCGGGTCAACGCGGTAGAACCGCTCGAAGATGCGGTCCTTGTCCTTGTCCGAGATGCCGATGCCCTGGTCGGTCACCGCGATCTCGATCATGTCCCCGCCCGGGGCGGCCACCCGGCGTCCGGCGATGCCCACCCGGGTACGGGCCGGGGAGTAGTTCACGGCGTTCTCCACCAGGTTGCCCAGTGCCGCCGCGAGCTGGCCCCGGTTGCCCCATACGTGCAGGTCGGCGGTGCCGCCGGTGGCCATGGTGATCTGCTTGACGCCGGCCGCCTGGCGGCAGCGGTCGATGGCCTCGGCCACCAGCTCGTCCACCCGGACCGGTTCGGAGTCCTCCAGCGGATTGTCGTTCTGCACCCGGGAGAGGTCGATCAGCTCCTGGACGAGGTTGGTCAGACGGGTCGCCTCGGTCTGCATACGCCCGGCGAAGCGCTCCACCGCCTCCGGGTCGTCGGAGGCGTCCATCACGGCCTCCGACAGCAGCGACAGCGCGCCGACCGGGGTCTTCAGCTCATGGCTGACGTTCGCCACGAAGTCGCGCCGCACCGCCTCGATGCGGCGGGCCTCGGTCAGGTCCTCGACCAGCAGCAGCACCAGGCGTGAGCCCAGGGGCGCCACCCGCGCGGAGACCGCCAGGGCCTCCCCGCGGCCCGTGCCGCGGCGCGGCAGGTCCAGCTCGACCTGGCGGATCTCACCGTCGCGGCGGGTGTCCCGGGCCATCTTGAGCATCGGCTCCACCGTGAGCCTCCCGCCGCGCACCAGCCCGAGGGCGTACGCCGCCGAACTGGCCTTGACCACGGCGTCGGCCTCGTCGAGCACCACCGCGGACGAGCGCAGCACGGACAGCACGGTGTCCACTCCGGGCGGCAGCACGGCCTCGGTGTGCAGCGAGCTGCGCGTGGGACGGGACTGCTCGCGCTCGCTCCAGCGGAACGCGAGCATCGCGAACACGCCGGTGCACACCCCGGCGATCGCTGCCGCTGCGGCGACTGCCGCGTTCACGTCCATGCGTCCAGGTTATGCGGGCTCCGGAAGACCACCCCAGCCGTTCGGGCACCTGCTCGAACAGACGTCTCCGAGAGTTCACGCCGGTGTCGGCACCGGTTCACTTGGTCGGGCGGAAGCGGACGTGTTTCGGACAGAACGTGGGAGCGTAGGGGAGAACCGGGGCCCGCGCGCTCTTCGCGGAAGGCCGGCGGCCCTACGGTCACGTCATGCGAGGGGAAGGAAAGTCATGCGGGACGCGTACCACGAGGAGCTGGACTCGATCGGCGACAGCCTGGTCGAGATGGCCCGGCTCGTCGGCTCCGCGATCGGTCGCGCCACCACGGCGATGCTGGACGCGGACCTCAATCTCGCCGAGAGCGTGATCGCGGCGGACGAGAAGGTGGACACCCTCCAGCGGGACCTGGAGACCAAGGCCATAAACCTGCTGGCCCGGCAGCAGCCGGTCGCCACCGACCTGCGGATCGTCGTCACCTCGCTGCGGATGAGCGCCGATCTGGAGCGCTCCGGCGACCTGGCCCAGCACGTCGCCAAGGTCGCCCGGCTGCGCTACCCCGAGTCGGCGGTGCCGCGCGACCTGCACGCGACCATCCTGGAGATGGGCCAGCTCGCGCAGCGCCTGATGGCGAAGACGGGCGAGATCCTGATCACCAAGGACGTCGACCTGGCGCTCCAGCTGGAGCAGGACGACGACGCCATCGACCTCCTCCACCGCACCCTCTTCCAGCACCTGATGGACGACCGCTGGAAGCACGGCATCGAGACGGCCGTGGACGTCACCCTGCTGGGCCGCTACTACGAGCGCTTCGCCGATCACGCGGTCTCGGTCGCGCGCCGCGTGGTCTACCTGGTCACCGGCGACTACGCGGACGAGGTCGACCCGGCGACCGCCGCTGCCGCCGCTGCCGCCGCGGCCGGCACGGAGGAAGCCCCGGCCGGGGACGCGTGACCGCGGGCACGGAGGGCGAGGCGCGCGAAGGGTGCGGAGCGCCCGCCCGTCCGGACCAGTGCGCCCCCGGCCCGCGAGCACGCGGTACGCGCCTCCGCACGCCGTTGACTCGCCCGGCGGTGCGGGCCGTCAATGGGTGGCGAGCCGGTGACAGCCGGCGAGACGCGGAGGAGGCACACATGGCGGACTTCCCGACTCCACCCATCACGGCCGCGCGCTCCGGCGAGAGGCCCTCGCCGCCCGTACCGGGGGCCTGCGGCTGCGGCTCGGGCTGCTCGTGCGGCTGCCAGTCCGGCGGTTCCTGCCAGTGCGGCGGCGGCTGCTGACCCTTCGGAGCGCCTGCCGGTGCGCACACCGCACCGAGGCGGGGGGGCGGCGGGCCCCCCGCCCGCGCCCCCCCCCCCCCCCCGCCGGCCCCCCCCCCCCCCCGCCCCCCCGCCCCGCCCCGCTCCGCGGCCGTACCCCCGTATGGCCGTACCGACCCGGGGAGCGGCCCGTCACAGCTCCCTGGCCGCGTCCTCTTCCTCCTCCGCCGTGCGCTGGAGGGTGCCGAGCACGGCGGCCGGGTCGCCGTCGGCCAGTACCGACTGGCCGACGTAGAGGCCGATCTCCCGGCTGACCTTCGCCCAGGACACCTTGCTGGCCGGGAAGAACTCCGCGGCTCCGAGCTGGTCCAGGAAGGGCCGTATCCGCTTGTGCCGCTCGTCGCCGCGCATCCGGTCCGAGGCGGACACGGTGACCGGCAGCGTGTGGTAGCGGTCGGCGAACGCGAACTGGTTCTCCACGTCGTAGACGTGGTCGAGGAACGCGGCGACCGCGTCCCGGTTGCCCTCCCGGCGGAAGGCGATCATCCAGCCCGCGGACCCGGTGGTGGTGTCCGAGAGCCCGTCGCGGCCGGGCAGCGGGGCCGTCCCGTAGTCGGTCTTCTTCCGGTCGGCCTGCCGTATCAGGGACAGGTCCCCGTTGAGCATTCCCACGTGCCCGCCGGTGAACAGGTTGAACAGCCCCTGGCGGTTGGTGACGCCGGGGTTGACCGTGGTCAGGCCCCGGTCGACGAGCTCGTCGCGGAGCCATCCCAGGGCCTCGACGTTGGCCGGGGCGTTGATGGTGTACATGCCGCCGTCGCCGGTGTAGCCGCCGCCGTTGCCCAGCATCCAGGTCATGGCCTCGGTGGGCGCCTCCTCGCTGCCGAGTGGCAGCCCGTAGGGCACGTCCACGCCGGCCGCCTTGAGCGCGACGGCGGCCTGCCGCAGCTCCGCCCAGCTCCGCGGCGGCTTCTCCGGGTCCAGACCGGCCTCGGCGAAGAGGGCGCGGTTGTAGAAGAGGAGCTGGATGTCGGCGGTGAACGGCATCGCGTACCGCACACGGCGCAGCTCGCCCGCCGTGCTGAGCGCGGGGACGAAGTCGGCCTGGACGGGTATGGACAGCACGTCCTCGGCCCGGTAGAGCCGCTCGGCGGCCGCGTGGTCGGCGAAGGAGTCGATCTGCGCCAGGTCCGGGGCCCGGCCGTTCCCCACCAGCTCCGCGACCTTCTGCTCGGCCCTGCCCGGGGTGTGGACGGAGACCTTCACCCTGATGCCGGGGTTCTTCCTCTCGAACGAGGCGACCACCCCGTCCCAGTACTCCTGGGCGGGGCTGTTCCCCTCCAGGTCCCCGTGCTCCGACGCGACCATCGTCAGGGTGATGTCACCGGTGCGGGACGCTCCGCCTCCGCTGCCGCACCCGGTCGCCGTCAGTGCGACAGATCCGGCCACCCCCGAAGCCAGGCCCAGGAACCGTCTTCTTCGCATCCGTGCCACCCCTTACTCAACCGGTACCGCTCCCGCGTCGGCCCTCACCGGAACCCACACCCGGCACCGATCCGGAAGCCGGAGCACGGCACCCCCTGAAAGCCACCGCAGGGTGGCTGAAAAGTAACGGTCAGTCCGCATCGCGACCACCCTGTTGAGCGGACCGATACGCAAACGAGTCCGATTCCCCGTGTTCGCGCCCGGTGGGCGGGGGGGGGGGGGGGGCGGGGGCGGGAGCCCCGCCCCCCGCGCCCCCTACCCTCGCGGAGAGGCCGCACGGGGACGAGAAGGATCCTTCCCTCCTCTTCCATACCGTCTCAGGAGAGTTACCATGAAATCGGACCTACGGGACGAGCGAGGGAGTTCGACCGGAGTAGCCGACTTGGGCGGAAAGCTCCGGCTTCCGCCGAGGCCGACATCGACGGTCGGGCTGAGAGGCCGGAAGGTGGCGACACCGGAAGGCGACCCCCACAACCTGATCCGGACAATGCCGGCGCAGGGAGCCCGCCCCGTGGGTTCACCCATGCCACGGACTGCCCGATGCCGCGCGGTGGAACCACCGCGCGGCATCGGTGCGTTGCGCGGCCACGACCCCCGGCCCTGGAGCGGCCACCCATCGGTCGGCGCCCGGCCGTCCGCCAAGGCGACTCCCGGGCCGCAGCCGACACGGGCCCGCACGGTCATGACTACGCGATCGACGCCATGCTGTGCACGACCGCCCTGCGGCACCCGGGCCGGGTGACGATCCTGACCTCCGATGTGTCCGATATCGAGATGCTCCTCGACGGACACCCGCGAGAGTGCGGGCGGAGAAGGTCTGAGCCGGACACGGCTCCGGCACCCGCAGGCGGTCCTGAGACGTCCGGGCCCCGGGGCGGGGGGCGGGGGGGGCGCGCGCGGCCGCCCGGCGC
>NZ_JBXUOY010000136.1:0-13705 GCF_057196705.1 Streptomyces sp. ATLC9
CCCCTCATCGGAGGGGCCGCCGAAAGGCGCGCCGTGCGACGGGCCGATCACCGGCCGCCGCCTGCCTGAAAGGCCTGTTACCGGGTCAGGCGTGGACGTGGCGGCGGTTGCCGCGGCCGGTCACGGCCCGGTAGACGGCCAGAACGATGACCGATCCGATGATGGCGGCGATCCAGGTGGAGAGATCGAAGAATCCGTCGATCGAGTCGACGCCGAATATCACCTTGCCGAGGAAGCCACCGAGAAGGCCGCCCACAATACCGATCAGCATCGTGACGAGGATGCCGCCCGGGTCCTTGCCCGGCATGAGGGCTTTGGCGATCGCTCCGGCGAGCAGACCGATGAGAATCCACGCGATGATGCCCATGTCTGGGTACCTCCTTGTCGTCTTCAGAGAACCGCATTGCCGTGAACTCGCCAGCCAAACAGGGGAGTTTTCCGGAACGCGGCGGAGGACGCGCGGAACAGGGCCTCCTTCGCACCGGCCGCTCGCCCGCCCGTACGGCACCGGCCGCGCGCCGGTGCCGCATCGGTCGTGCGACCGGTCAGGCCGCCTGCCGCACCTCGCGCGTACTCGGCCCGGCGTTTTCGCCGCCCGGCTCCGGTTCCGGGACACCCGCGGGCCGACGGGGTATGGCGAAGGCCACCAGCCCGCCCAGCGCGGTGACCGCCGCCCCGATCCACAGGGCGGGCCGCACGCCGTCCACGAACTCCTGCGGGGAGAGGTAGCCGCCGTGGGCCGCGAAGACCGTGCCCAGGACCGCCACTCCCAGGGTGCCACCGATCTCCCGGGCGGTGCTGTTGGCGCCGGAGGCCTTGCCGTGCTCCGTCTTGCGCACGGAGGACAGGACCACCGTGGCCGCGGGGGCGAAGGTCAGCCCCATGCCGACGCCCGCGAGGGCCATCGGCGCCACCAGGTGAGAGTAGGGGGTGTCGGTGGTGGCCACCAGGTTGATCCAGACCAGGCCGCCCGCCTGGAGCAGCAGGCCCATGCCCATGAGCCGGCCGCCGCCCACCCGTTCGGTGAGCATGCCCGCCAGCGGCGCCACGAACATCGGCATCAGGGTCCAGGAGAGGGTGAGCACACCGGCGTGCAGCGGGGTGCGGGGAGGCGCGATCTGCAGGTACTGCGCCAGCAGGAAGATGGAGCCGAAGACTCCGAAGTACATGGCGGCGGAGACGACGTTGGTGAGGGTGAAGGCGCGGACCCGGTAGAAGCGCAGCGGCAGCAGCGGGGCCTTGGTGCGCCGCTCCCAGAAGGCGAACAGCGCGAGCAGCGCCACGCCCGCGGCCAGGGCGAGCAGTACCCGGCCGTCGCTCCAGCCGCGGGTCTCGCCGTTGACGATGCCCCAGACCAGGGCGAGCAGCCCGGCGGTGACCAGCAGCATGCCCTCGACGTCGATGCGGGCCCGCTCACCGCGGCTCTCCTTGAGGACCAGCAGGGCCAGCGGTACCGCGACCAGCCCGACCGGCACGTTGATCCAGAAGATCCACTGCCAGTCGAGGCCTTCCACGACCGCACCGCCCACTACCGGGCCGAGCGCGACGGCGGTGCCGCTGACCGCGCTCCACAGCCCCACGGCCAGACCGCGCAGCCGGTCCGGCACGGCGGCGGACAGCAGGGTCAGCGACAGCGGCATGACCGCGGCGGCGCCCAGCCCCTGGAGGGCGCGGAAGGCGATGAGCTGGCCGCTGGTCTCGGACAGCCCGCAGCCGACGGAAGCCAGTGTGAAGACGACGATGCCCAGAACGAAGAACCGGCGGCGGCCGTAGCGGTCGCCCAGGCCCGCGCAGACCAGCAGGAAGCAGGCGAAGCCCAGGGTGTAGGCGTTGACGAACCACTGCAGGTCCTGGGTGCTCGCCGAGAGGTCCTGCTGGAGGGTCCGCAGCGCGGTGGAGACCACCAGGTTGTCCAGGGCGGTCATGAACATCGGCAGGGAGCAGGCGACGATCGCGAGCCACAGCGGCGTGCGCCCGGCGGCCGGCGCGGGTGGTGCGGCGGTGGACATGGGGTTCTCCCGTCAGGGTGGTCGGGCGGTGGGTGCGGGCGGGTCAGGACTTCCGGGCCCGTTCCTCGGCCAGTCGGGCCCGGGCGTCCTCCCAGGAGATGGGAAGCCGCTCGGCGGGGACGGTCCAGAAGACGAAGTGGGACTCGCGCATGGTGGGCCGCAGCCGCTTCATGATCGAGTTGTGGGGTTCGGCCTTGGCGTAGGCGTACAACGCCTCCCTGCTCTCCCAGGCCGAGAGGGTCCAGAAGACGCCGCGGCCGAGCTGGGCGATGAGCGAGGCCCCGAAGGCCCCGGGTGACCGGCGGACCTGACGCCAGGACACCAGGGAGAACCAGAAGAAGCGCGGGACGTGCCGCAGGGAGGCGACCTCCAGCCGGGAGGCCATGACGACCGCTTCGGCGGCGGGGTCGGCCGGGCTGATCGTGGTCCAGGGGAGCTTCGGCATGGCGCGGGATCCTTGACTCGCGGGCAGGGCGCGCGGGCGTCACCTGCGGGGTGGCGATAGTGACACTATCCACTATCGATAGTGGCACGTTACACTTTCCATGTCCACACGCGGTACGTGCCGCGCCCGCCGCAGAAATCGAGGAATCCCGTGAGGATGTCCGAGCTGAGCCGCCGCAGCGGCGTCCCCATTCCGACGATCAAGTTCTATCTGCGGGAAGGGCTGCTGCGGCCCGGCCGGGCGACCGCCAGCAACCAGGCGGAGTACGAGGAGGACCACCTGCGCCGGTTGCGCCTGGTCAGAGCGCTGACCACGCTCGGTGGCCTCTCGGTGGCCGCCACCAGGGAGGTCCTCGAAGCGGTCGGCGAGCCGCTCGGACGGTACAAGACCCTCGGCGTCACGCACTACGCCCTGCGGTCGCCGGTGACCGCGGAGCCGGACGGGAGAGACACGGAGGGGCAGGACGCCGCCGACGGCAGCACGGCCGAGGTGGAGCGGCTCGTCGAGCGGATGGGCTGGACCGTCACCGAGCAGTCGCCGCTGCGCGGAGCGCTGGCCACCGGGCTGCGGGCGCTGCGCGAGGTCGGCGCCGGCTACGGTGCCGACGAACTGGCCCCCTACGCCGAACTGGCCGCCGCCACCGCCCGGCTGGACCTGGACCAGCTCGCCGGGATCGAGGACCGCATCGACATCGCCGAACGTGCCCTGGTCCTGACCGTCCTGATGGAGCCGGTCCTGGCCACCCTGCGCCGGATGGCGCAGGAGAACGAGGCCGCGCGGCGGTACGCCGGTCAGGACGGCGACGGGGACGACCGGGACGGGGACGGCCAGGACGGGGATGGCCGGGACGGCGGCGCCGGCGGGTGAGTCACCGGCCGGCACCGGCCACCACCGTGCGCGGGTCGAGGTAGCGCGGCCGGGGGGCGGACCACGGACCGCACCCGTCGCCGTCCCGCCGCACCGCCACCGCCAGCCGGTGCCCGCCGGGCACCGACAGCAGGGCGAAGCGCCAGCGCGCGGCCGCCTCCGGCGGCACCGACGGGTCCTCCAGCACGACCTGGCCGTGAGTGTCCGGACCGAGCCGGAACCCGTCGAAGCGGTGCTGGAACCCCAGTCCCAGTGCCTTGGTGTATGCCTCCTTCAGCACCCACAGGTCGGTGAACGCCCGCGCCCGCCGTCCGGGGGGCAGCGCGGCCAGCAGCTCCCGCTCCGCGGGTGCCAGCCACCGCTGCCCGTACCGGAGTGCCGGCCCGGACACCTCCGCCCGCTCCACGTCCAGCCCGCACGGACCCTCCCGGCTCACCAGGCAGCCGATGAGGCCGGAGGTGTGGGAGACGCTGAACCGCACCCCGTGCGGACCGGGGTCCAGCTCGGGCCGGCCCAGCGCGCCGCGGACGAACCGCAGCGCGGCCGGGGGCCGGCCCAGCAGCTCCCCCAGCACCGTGCGGCACAGCAGCCGCGCGCCCAGGAAGCGCCGCCGCCCGGCCGGCGGGCGGAGCCGCTCCAGCCGGCGCCGCTCGTCGGCGCTGAGCAGTCCGGCGGCGTACCGGGCCGTCTCCGCGTCCACCGACTCCTCGGCCAGCAGCCACAGCTGTGTCCGCTGGTCCGCCCGGCCGGCCCCCTCCCCCGGCCGGGCCGTCCGTGCCTCTGTCACTCGGGCCCCGGCATGGAGGCTCGGACGGGAACGGGCCGGGCGGAGAACAGCCGTGGCGCGGTGTGCAGACCGCGCAGCACCTCCATCACCCGGTCCACGGTCTCCGGGTCGGTCACCGTCTCGGTGGGGTGGAACAGCCGCCACACCCTCTCCAGGGAGAGCAGCAGCACCGCGCCGTCGGGGAACCCGTCGCCGAACGCCCGGGACGAACCGGTGGCCAGCTGCACCGAGGCGGCGGCCGCGTGCAGGGCGCAGTAGCGCTCGGTCAGCCGGAACAGCTCGGCCGAGGACCCGTATCCGCGTCCCCGGGACCGCTTGAGCAGATCCAGTTCGGCCCGCAGCCGGGCGAACTCCCCCGACAGCCGTGCCGCCAGGTCCGCCGCGCGGCCCAGCCAGTCCCGCTGACGCTCGTCCTCGTGCCGGGCGGCCATCGCCCGCAGCCGTTCCACGGCCACCGGCAGCGAGACCACCGTGTCGTCGCGGCCGCGGCTGACCAGCAGCTGCCGGTGCGGTTCCCACACCGGCAGCGGGGCGTCCGCGTCGTACACCGCGAGCACGCGCTCCGCGGCCTCGGCACGGGACGCGTCGTCCGCCGAGACCGCCGCCGTCAGCAGTCCGTCGAGCTGGGCACCGACGCTCTTGAGGTTGACCACCGTGTTGCCGTCGACGAAGTGCACCGCCAGCAGGTCGCGCAGCATCTTCTGGTAGATGCCGTAGTGCGGGTGGTCGCGCAGGTACTGGCGGGCACCCAGCACCACCGACAGCTGTGCCATCGTGCGGTCCATCAGCGTGGGCACGAAGTACTTCACGACCGAGGAGAAGACGCTGGTCTGCTCCGGTATCACCTGCAGGGAGCGCACCGCCGCGGTGGAGACCGCGTCGGCCAGCATCACGTCGGCGAAGGACTCGGCGAGCTGGCGCCGCGAGTAGGGGATGTCGGCGACCTTCCGGCCGAAGATCGAGCGCTGCTCGGCGAAGTCCAGCGTCACCCGCAGCGCGGTGTCCACCGCGCCCAGCGCGATCGCGCAGATCACCGTGCGGGCCACCTGGGCTCCCTGGAGTGCCAGTTCGAGCCCCTGCCCCTCGGCTCCGATCCGGCACTCCTCGGGTACGAACACCCCCTCCAGCCGGATGCCGCTCATGTCGATGGCCCGCAGCCCGTGGAGGCGCTCGGCCGGCAGCGGCATCACCGAACCGGCCGGGCAGCGGCGCTTGTCCACCGCGAAGACCGACCATCCGCCCGGTCCGCCCCGCGGATCGGTGCGGGCCTGGACGCTGACCACGTCGGCCACCGTGGCGTTGCCGATCAGCCACTTCTCACCGGTCAGCACATAGCCGCCGGGGACCTTCTCGGCCCGCATCTCGTTGGCGAGGATGTCACTGCCGTGCTCGCGCTCGGTCAGCCCCCAGGCCATCCGCCCGCCGTGGTTGATCGCGTCGACCGCGGCGCGGCCCTGCTCGTCGGTGGCGGCGATCCAGGTCGGCATGAACGCCACGTTGGTGATCATCAGCGCGGTGGCGGTGGTCGGGTCCCGGCGGGCCACCAGCCGCACGAGCTGGAAGCCGGCCTCCACGTCGCCCGCCCGGCCGCCCCACCGCTCGGGCAGGCAGTAGAGGTGCAGGCCCCAGTCCTGCAGCAGACTCACCATCCGATGGGGGTACTGCTCACGCTCGTCGTGCTCCAGGATCCGGGCGAACGGCATCCGCGAGCGGTCGTCGTGCGGGTCGCCCAGGTGGTCCTCCAGCTCCCCGGCCAGAGAGGTGAGTTTGCTCGCGTTCATACCACTGCTCCTTCCAGGGGGCGGGTCATGCGGACGCTCCCGGCGCCGGCGCGGACGCGGGCCCGCCGTGTGCCAGGGGCAGGGCGGCGGCGGAGAACAGCCGGTCGGCCTCGTGCAGCGGCAGCACGGTGGCCAGGACCGCCTCCGCGTCCTCCTCCGGCAGCGGGGAGGAGCGGCCGGCGGCCCGGGCCGTCAGTACCGTCAGGGCGGCCGTGAGCCAGCCGGGGTCGCCCGCGGGCGCGTCGTACAGCCGGTGGTCGCGGTTGTGCCACCACAGCAGCAGGCAGCTCGCGGCGGCGTGCACCCAGCACAGCCGCGCGGCCAGGTCCTGGTCGCGCAGCGGGTCGGCGCCCCGGCGGGCGCGCAGGGCGTGCCCCAGCCAGGAAGCGGCCCGCTCCAGCCGGGTGACGGCCTGCGCGGCCCGCCGCTCGTCCGTCTTCTCCAGCGCCTCCCGGGCGCGGGCGGCCAGCGCCGGCACCGCGCCCAGGACCGGGTCCGCCCCGCGGTCGGACAGCGCCAGGCGGTCCAGGTCCGGCTCGGGCAGCGACTCGGACAGCGTGCACGTCCGGGCCAGGACGCCGGGGAGCCCGTCGGCCGCGTCCGGGCCCGCGCCCGTCACGGGCGGTGCGGCGGCCAGCCGGGCGAAGTGGGCGGCGACCAGGCGCAGGTTGGCGGTGGGGCTGGTGTCGATGTGGCGGACGACGGCGTTGTCCCTGCGCAGCGTGTCGAAGGCCGCGTACGGCCCGTCGCGCAGCACTCCGCGGCTGCCGAGCACGTCCGCGCAGCGCGCCAGCGCCTCCTCGCAGGTGTCGGTGAGCACCTTCTTCGCCACACTCGACCACAGGCTCTGGGCGGCGGGCAGGGTGTGCAGTCCGCGGGCGGTGGTCAGCGCCACCGCGTCCGCGGCCAGCAGCAGGGCCGCGGCGGTGGCCAGTTCGCGCCGGACGCCCGGGTGCGCCAGCGCCGCACGGCCGGCCGCGACGTGGGCGGCGGCGAAGTCCAGCGCCAGGCGCAGGCCGGTGTCGGCGCACCCCAGGTTGGCCGCCGTGCTCATGGTGCGGACCACCTGCATGGCCTTCATCGCGGTCTCCAGCCCCCGGCCCACACCGCCGACCAGTGCCTCGCGCGGCACGGTGAGGCCGTCGAAGCGGAAACCGGCCAGGTCGGCGCCGCGCATGCCCGTCGGACGGCGGGTGTCGCGGCGGGCCGCGGCGGCCTGTTCCCCGTCCAGCAGCAGCGCGGAGAAGGCGGCCGGGCCGCGTCCGCCGGTGCGGGCCACCACCAGCAGCCCGTCGCACCTCCCGCCGAGCCCGACCAGCCACTTCTCGCCGGTGAGCGCGTAGCCGCCGGGGACTTCCTCGGCCCGTGTGTCGTTGGCGAGCAGATCGCTGCCGTGGTCGGCCTCGGAGAGCGCGAAGCCGAGCGAGCCGCCCTCGCGCAGCAGGTCCACGACGTGCTCGCGCTGCCGCCGGGAGCCGGCGATCAGCACGCAGGTGGCCGCGGTGATGCCGAACATGGTGGCGGGCATGATCGCCGCGTCCCGGCGGGCGGCGGTCCTCACCAGCATCAGCGTGGCGTCCAGCGCCTCCAGTGTGCCGCCGAGGGCGGCCGGTACGAAGGCGGTGCGCAGCCTCGGCCCGGCCTGCGCGGCCAGGGCGGCGAATCCGAGCGGGTTGCGCGCGTCGCGCGGATCGCCCAGCTCCCGTTCCAGGGAGGTGGCGGCGGCGTACCGGGGCCACCGCTGCCCGTCGTCCGCCGTCATCGCCGGCCCCCTTCGGCTTCCGCGGCCGGCGCGGGCCGGTACTCGGCGCAGGAGCGCGGCAGCCGCACCCCGGCGAGGGCCAGCTGGTGCACCCGTGCGGTGTAGGCGGCGCCGCGCAGCAGGTGCCCGGCGACATCCGCCACCCGCCGGTTCTCCGGAGCCGCCAGGTAGGTGCCGCGCACCCAGGCGTTGAAGGCGCCCATGGCCGGCCCGCACCACACCTGGAAGTCGGCGGTGCGGTCCGCCTCGCCGGTCACCGCCCAGCGCGAGGCCATCCCCAGGTACCAGCGGAACAGCAGCGCCATCCGGCGGCGCGGTACGGCCGCCGCGCGCCGCAGCTGGTCGGGGTCGCGGCGGGCGAAGTACGCCTCGACCTCCTGCCAGACCTCCTCCACCGGGCGGCGGAAGACCTGCTTCTCCAGGCGGCGCAGTTCCTCCGGCGGAAGCGCCTCGATGCCGTCGTGGCGCTGGTACAGCTCGTACAGGCGCTTGGCGCGCATCGGGAACAGGGTGCCCTTCTTCAGCACCTGGAGTTCCACCCCGAGTTCGAACATGTCGGCGGCGGGTGCCATCTCGCAGTCGGCCAGTCCCGCCTCGGCCAGCATCCGCCGGGCGGGCTCGGAGGTGCCGGACTCCAGGCACGACTGGTGCACCGAGCCCACCACCACGTAGTCGGCTCCCATGGCGTAGGCGGCGGACGCCGCGTGCGGGGTGCCGATGCCGCCGCCCGCGCCGAGCCCGACCGGCACCGGGTAGCGCATCTCGCGCTGGACGGCGTCGCGCGTCTCCAGCAGCGCGGGGAAGAGCGCGGTCAGCGGGCGCCGGTCGGTGTGCCCGCCGGAGTCCGCCTCGGCGGTGATGTCGTCGGCCAGCGGCACGTACCGCGCCAGCTCCGCCTGTTCGGCGGTGATCAGCCCGCGGGCCAGCAGGTCGGCGGTGATCGCGGGCGGGGCGGGGCGCATGAACTTCTCGGCCACCTCCGGGCGCGAGACCTTGGCGATGAGCCGGTTGGCGGCCACCACCCGGCCGTCGCGGCCGCGGTGCAGCCCGGCCACCCGGTAGCGCACCACGTGCGGGGTGAGGTCCAGGTAGGCGGAGGCCTCCACGCACCGCACCCCGTGCCGGAGCAGCAGCTCCACCCCGTCGCGTTCCAGCGCGTCCTCGCTGGGGCTGTGGATGAGGTTGACCGCCCAGGGCAGGCCGGGGAGTTCGGCCGTGAAGCGACGCAGCGCGCGGTCGATGCGCTCGGGCAGCAGGCCGGCCGCGCCGAAGGAGCCCAGGCAGCCGGCGCGGGCGAGGGCGATCACCAGTTCCTCGGAGGCGATGCCGCCCGCCATGGCGCCGCCCAGGTAGGCCAGGCGGGTGCCGTGGCGCTCGCGGAAGGCGCGGGATCCCAGGCGCTCGGGCGGCAGCGGGCCGAGCGCGGCCAGGACCCGGGTGCCGGGGCCGGGGCGGGCGGTGGTGGCGCCGGGGCCGCTGCCGGTGCCGACGATGTAGCAGGGTTCCTCCAGCCGCCCCAGGACCTCCTGGACGCCGGCCGGATCGGTGCGGGGGGCCTGGGGGGCGGTACGGGCCTGGTGGTGGACGCCGCCCGTCGCGGGGGTGGTCATGCTCCGGTCTCCTTGTCCGTGTCGTCCTGGCCGTTCCGGCCGTCCTGCGGGGCGGTCCGTTCCGCGCGCGGGTCGGGGACCGCCTCCACCGCCACATCGGTGAGCTCGTAGATGCGCAGCCCCGGCTTCCAGACGGCTGCGTCGGCGATGACGACGAGGCGCCCGCCGTCCCGGCGGACCTCCTTGATGTGGGCCTCGAAGGTCATCTCGCCGTCGCCGCGCAGGATCTGGCCGCGGTATTTCCAGGCCATCGCGACGTCCAGGGGCACCCCGAACCGCAGCGGCCCCATGCCGTCGGCGAGCCCGGAGTCGATGACGTGGACCTGGAGCGCCTGGATGACCGCCTCCACGCCCAGCGAGCCGGGCATCACCGGGTCGCGGTGGAAGTGGCAGTCGAAGTACCAGTCGTCGTCGGCCACGGTGCGGCGGCCGAAGAGGTACCCCTGGCCGTGGGTGCCCCCGCCGTCCACCACGGTCACCTCGTCGACCATCCGCAGGTGGTCGTCGGCCAGGTGCAGCCCGGTACCGGGCCGGGGCCGGAACCAGCGGTCGTCGGAGCGGACGGCCATCGTCCGCTTCCGGTCCGGGTCGAGGCCGTCGCCCTCGGCCTCCAGCCACGGCGGGACGTACGCGCCGGAGTCCAGTCCGACCTGGTTGGAGAGCGCCTGCTCGGTGAAGTACCCGAAGAGCGACTCGCCCTCGTAGAACACCTCGTCGTCGGCGAGCAGCCGGTAGCGGAAGTTCTGGAGGGTCGCGCCGGGCACGGACTGGCTGGACAGCAGCTCCGACTCGTGGCGGATGGTCCTGCCGGCCAGTTCGGGGCGGCTCACGAAGCGGGCGCGGCCGTCCAGGTTACGGATGGCCAGCTCCTCGTCGGGGCTGGCCAGGGTGGCCCCCAGGTAGTAGCCGAGCAGGATGGCGGCCTGCAGGGAGGTCTCCATCACCACGCAGTTGGGGATCTCCGGCCCGCCGGTGTCCCGGTAGTACCAGGCCTCGGGCGGTGAGTCGTACTCGGTGGCCATGGTGGCGCCGGGGCGCAGCTCGCCGCGGGTGCCGTCCAGCCGCATGATGCGGTCCACGAACTGGAAGTCGCCGTTGGGGATGTAGGGGGCGCGCCGGTCTGCGTAGATCTCGAACTCCGTGCCCATCGCCGTGCCGAGGTCGCCCTTGGCGGCGTGGGCGAGGTGGAGTTCGTTGATGAAGGCCGCCTCGCCGCGCTCGTTGCGGCGTCCGAGGAAGGCCGGAAGACCGCCGGTCTCGGGCCGGTAGGGGGTGCCCGGCTTCTCCTGCACCCGCACCCCGAAGTTCCGCATGGCGACGATGGGCTTGTCGCCGTCGTAGACGGTGATGTCGGCGACGACGGTGGGCCGCGGCAGCATGGTCAGCTCGATGACCTCCACCTCGTAGCGGATCTCGCGGGTCCGCGGGGTGATCTGGCCGCGCACCTTGACCTCGGTCTCCAGACCGGGCACCGCCTGGAACTCGGCGTCGGGGAAGACCAGGTGCATCCCCAGGTACATGGCGTAGGTCTGCAGCAGCTGCACCCCGCCCTCGGCGATGAGGGAGCCGGCCAGCACCGGGTCGCCGGTGAAGTGGCAGGCGAAGTACCAGCCGTCGGGGTCCAGCCGCTTGACGGCGGTGAGCGCGCCGAGCCGGCGTGGCCCGCCGAGCCGGTCGAGAACCGGGATCTCGTCGATCATGCGCAGCATCTCGCCGGGCAGGCGCAGCGAGCGGTTGCAGCCGTCGGCGCTCTGGTCCCAGCGCGGGCCGAACACCTCCCCCGGGCGGCCGGCGGCCAGCAGTTCCAGGTCCTTTCCGGTCAGGGAGGTGCGGTCGGTGCGGGCCAGCGGCTTGAACCAGGACGGCTCCATCGCCTCGCGCCGCCGGCGGTCCGCGGCGCTGTCCACCACGCCGAGGGAGTCGGCGAGTTCGGCGGGGGTGAAGAACCCGGCACAGGCGTCCAGGAGTTCCAGGATCAGCTCGCCGTCGGCGTAGCAGCGGTAGTTGAAGAAGAACAGCAGGTTGTCGCCGTTCCACACGAAGCGGTCGATGCGGATGTCGTAGCGCAGCGTCTGGCCCTCGCGGGGCAGGCCGCCGTGGAAGACCAGACGGCTGTCCAGCAGCCGGTAGACGCGCTCGCCGCGGGTGCGGAAGTCGATGCCCAGGTAGGCGATCAGCAGCATGTCGCACTGGCCGGCCTCGATGGTCACCGCGCACGGGACCAGACCGTCCACCGTGTACCAGGCGCCGACCGGGACGTCGTACTCGGTGGTGATCTCGGCGGGCTCGAAGCGGCCCGTCTCGCCGGTGATCCTGGTGACCCGGCTGACGAAGAGGTAGGGCGGCTCGGGCAGGCGGCAGCGGCGCGGGTAGGTGTCGACCTCGGCGAAGGCCGGGCCGAAGACCGGTGCGACCCGGCCGCGCGCGAACTCCAGCAGGTCCTGCTCGTCCCACAGCACGGTCTTCTCCCGCACCGCGGGCACCGCGGGCACCACGGGCACGGCGGGGGCGGCGGCCTCCAGGGCCCGCAGCGCGTTCTCGGCGAGCGCGTCCTGCGCGCGCAGCGCGGCGCGGTGCGCCCGGGCGACGGTCGTCGCCATCGCCCGCAGCGGGGGCGCGGCGGGACGGGCCAGGGCCGCCGGGCGGTACCGCTGGGGAGCGGAGCGCGGCAGCGGCTCGGGCAGGTGGACGAACGGCTCCTCCTCGATGACGATCCGCTCCGCGGCGGGGTCGGGGGCGGGGGCGGGCTCCGGGATGGAGGGCGCCGTCGCCTGGGATGCGGGCGGCATGGCCGGGGTCACCTCACTGGGCTGGGTTTCCGGGACGGGCTGGGTTTCCGGGGCGGACCGGTCGCCCGGAGCGGCCGGTGGGCGACCGGAGCGCTCGGGCAGTACCTCGGGCGGATCGGGGGTGAGGACGGCGGCCGCCGCCCGTGCCGTCCGGTCGGCGATCGGCTCGCCGCCGCACGGCACGGAGAGCACCGGCCCGGCCTGGGCCGCCGCCGGCGGCGGTGTCAGTTCCTCCAGGGCGACGGGCAGGCCGTGGGCGACCAGCCGGGCCAGGGCCTGGGCGAGCGCGACGGCGGACCCGGCGCCGCGACGGTCCACCGAGACCGCCACGTGGTCGCGCCCCTTGAGCGTCTCGCCGATCCACCGGGTGCAGGTGGCGCCCGGACCCACCTCCACGAAGTAGCGGTAGCCGCGCTCGTGGGCGGTCTCGGCGAGCCGGGCGAAGTCGATGGTGCTGCGCAGGGTGACCGCGATGCGGCGGGCGATCTGTTCCCGGTCGGTGGTGTCCACCCGGTCGTAGTCGTAGGCGGACAGCAGTTCCAGACCGGGGTCCGGCGTGCCGAGCGGGTAGTCGTTGAGCGCGGCCAGCGCGTCGAGTTCGGGGTCGACGACCGGGCAGTGCATGACGTGGTTGGCGGGCGCCTTGGCGGCCTGGCAGCCCACCTTCGCGATCACCTGGGCGACCTGTTCCGGGTCGCCGGCGATCACCACCTCGCGCGGGGTGTTGACATGGGTGAGGAAGACCCGCTCCAGGCCGGCCATGGCCGGACGCACCGCGTCCGGGCCGGCCAGCAGCACCCGGGTCGCCCACACCTTCCCGTCCGGCACGGAACCGGGGATGTCCCAGGCCTCGCGGACGCGCAGCTTCGGGCCGCGCAGCCGGTCGCGGAAGAGCGGAGTGGCCGCCAGCGCCGCGTCGTCCCGCGCGGAGTCGGCCCACACCCCGCCGGCGAAGAGCATGCTGGACTCGCCCAGGCTGTAGCCGAAGCCGCCGTCGGGACGCAGGCCCAGTACGTCGCGCAGCAGCCGGGTGTGCAGCACCGCGAAGTTGGTGCCCGCGGCGAGCATCACGGGGATGTCGTCGATCAGGCGTTCCTCGTGGCGCATCAGGTCCCGGCGGCCGAGCGGGCCCCGGGCACGGGGGTGGAGCGCACGGTGCTTGAGCCGCCGGGCGGGGTGGTCGGCCTCCTTCTCGAAGCCGTCCAGAAGGCCGGGGAAGAGGCGGAAGAGGTCACGGCCGGCCCCGGGATAGGTGGTGAACGCGCCGGGGTAGACGAAGGCGACCTTCCCGCCCGGACCCAGTGGGCGCGCGGTGCAGTAGCTTCCGGAGGGCGTGGACCACTCGCCGCCCTCGGCGATGACGCGCGGCAGGTCGCGTTCGGCGGCGGCCAGTTCACCGGCGAGCCGGCCCGCGTCGGTGGCCACCAGGACGGCGGTGTGGCGGGCGCGGCGGGCGGACAGTTCCCGTACCGCCCGGTGGGTAACCGCCCGCGGTCCGCGCTCGGCGAGTTCGGTGGCGGCCTCACGGGCCGCGGCGGCCAGTGCGGGGCCGTCGTCCGCGGTGAGCGGCAGCAGCAGCACGCCGGGGCCGTCGTGCCAGTCGGCGGCCGGCCGTGCGGGGCCGGTGCCCTGCGGTGTGCCGCGCAGCACCACGT
>NZ_JBXUOY010000137.1:0-13527 GCF_057196705.1 Streptomyces sp. ATLC9
GACCGGGGCAGCCTCCCGGCCGCCCCGGTCCGCACGCCGCCCCCGGCGCGGGCCCCTCAGGAGACGGTGCGGGGGATGTCCTGCTCCGCCCAGACGACCTTCCCGCCGGGAGTGCGGCACGAACCCCAGTTGCGGCTGAGCATGTTGACCAGCTGCAGGCCGCGTCCGCCCTCGTCGCTGAGCTCCGCGTGCTGGATCTGGGGCAGGTCGGGGCCGGTGTCGGACACCTCCAGCGTCAGCCTCTCGTGCCGCATCAGACGCAGCTGTCCGGGCCCGCCGCCGTACCGCAGGGCGTTGCCGACCAGCTCGCTGACGACCAGCTCGGCGATGTCGGAGAGTTCGTCCAGGCCCCAGCGGGCGAGCCGTTCGGTGACCAGCGAACGGGCCACGGACGCGGCGGTGCCGTCCGGCGGCAGCGGCCACACGCACAGGTCGGTGCCCGGCGGCAGCTTCCCGCCCGCGGCCACCAGCAGGACGGACTCGTCCAGGCGCTCCTCGCTCCCCGGCGTGATCCCGCCCGGGTCCCGGTTCTCCAGCAGCCGCTCGACCAGCTCCGGAGCGGTCCTCGCCAGCTGCCGCAGCTGTGCGTCGATGTCCCCCCGGCGTGTCTTGACCAGACCGTCGGTGTACAGCACCAGCCGGCTTCCGGCCGGCACCTGGACGGTGGTGGTGTCGTAGGGGATCACCCCGGCGCCCAGCGGCGCGCCGGCGGGCACCTCGACCCGCGAGACGGTGCCGTCGGCGTCCACCAGCAGCGGCGGCATGTGACCGGCGCCGGCGATGGTGCAGCTCGCGGTGGCCGGGTCGTAGACGGCGCACAGGCAGGTGGCGACCTGGTCGTCCTCCAGATCGCGGGCGGCCAGGTCCAGCCGGGCCAGTACGCGGTCGGGGGCGGTGTCCAGGGCCAGGAGCGTGCGGCCGACCGTGCGCAGCCGCCCCATCGCGGACGCCGCGGGCACCCCGTGGCCCATGACGTCCCCCACCACCAGGGCCGTGCGGCCGCCGGGCAGGGCGACCACGTCGAACCAGTCGCCGCCGACTCCGCCGGGGTCGAGACTCGGCGTGTAGTGGGTGAGCACCTCCAGGCCCGGTGTGTTCGGTGTGGCACGGGGCAGCAGGCTGCGCTGGAGGGAGAGGACGTGCTCGCGCTCGCGTCCGTAGAGGCGGGCGTTGTCGATGAAGACCGCCGCCTTGGAGGCCAGTTCCGTCGCCAGCTCGACATCGGCGCGGGTGAACGGGGGGCTGCCGGGACCGCGGATGAAGTCGGCGACCCCGAGCAGCACACCGCGGGCGGTCAGCGGCACGGCCATGTAGCTGTGCACCCCCGCCTGACGCAGCTTGAGCGCCGCGCTGGGCGTCGGGGCCACCTGGGCGTAGTCGTCGCGCCTCATCCGGCTCAGCAGGACCGGCTCCTGGGCCCGCAGACAGTGGACCGAGAGCAGCGTCTGGGGGTGGAAGGAGAGCTCACCGGGCTCGTCCGGCTCCAGGTCCTCCAACTCGACGATCGAGGACACCGCGACGGCCCGGGTCACCGGCGGCTCCGGTCCCGTCCACCGCTCGCCGCCCCCGCCGCGCAGCACCGACTCCAGCAGGTCGACGGCCGCGCCGTCGGCCAGCCGGGGGACGGTGAAGTCGGCCAGTTCCTGGGCGGTCCGCTCCAGGTCGAGTGTCGTGCCGATCATGGTGCTCGCCTGGTTGAGCCAGGCCAGGCGGCTGCGGGAGGCACGGGGACGGGCCAGGGCGGCTGTCGCGCGGCGCATGCGCACGGGTGTCCGGCCGCCTCGCACGGGTCGACGCCGCCGGTGGCCACCGCTGCCGTTCGCTGTCACGACTCTCCCCACTCGCACCCCGCCACTGGCGCCTCAAGGGTCTTCCAGGCCGTGGGCGGCGGCTTGTCGGGAAGAGGGGCGTTGAGCCGGACGGAAGCGCCTGCTCGCTCCCGCCGGCCCGCCCGAGGCTCAGCGACCGTTGACGGGTGCCGATCATCGCACACGGCCACCGGCCGCGAACCGCTTTCCGGGAGTCCCGGACCCTTCCACGGCGAGGGCCGCCGCCCTGTCCTTCGAGGGTAGGGCAGCCGCCCCGGGGACGCCCCCGGGCGGCAGGAGCGGTTCCGGGCCCCGGGTTCTTGGCGCGTCGCCGCCACAGTGGCTTGATTTTTCTTCTGGGAGCGCTCCCCTTTCGTCGGAAGGACGACCATGCGCAGCGGACACCTCTCACGGGCGGCCCGGGCCGCCCTGGCAGTGTTACCCGGGTTACTCGGATTCCCCGGCCTCCTCGGCCCGATGGGGGCGGGCAGCGCGGCGGCGGCTCCGGTGGCCGCCTGTGCCGCCCCGCTCCATGTGGCATCGAGCCGGCAGGGCGGCCACCAGGGCGAGGTGACGGTGAGCGACACGGGGACCGGGCCGATCTCGGGCCGGACGGTCCGGATCGCCCTGGACGGCGGCGGACGGATCACCCGGGCGTGGAACGGAATCCTCGGGGCCGGGGCGGACGGAGCCGCCACCGTGCGCGACGCCGCCCGGAACGGACGGGTCCCCGCCGGAGGCGATGCGTCCTTCGGCTTCCTGGCGTCCGCCGGCCCCGCCTCGGCGGCCGTCGCCTGTACCCCCGTCACGGCCTGACCGCTGCCGGGCTCGTACGGACGGAAGGCCGCCCGTACGAGCCCGGCAGACGCCGCCGAACCGGCGGTCGCCGCCCTCTCCGGCGCCGTCTGTCGGAGAAACCGGCACAGGGCAGGTCCGCCGGGACTACTATCCTCGACTGTCATATGGCACTGCAATTACATCTGCAAGCGCAGATGTAATTGCAGTGCCGCTGACGCCGATACGCGGAGCAACGGAACGTCATGGACCGCGACCCGGCCAGAGAGGGCGGCCGTGGCCAGTGAGGGGCGACAATGCAGCAGATCGTCAACGGCATGCCGGCCGCGGAGCTCAAGGGTGCGGTGTGGCGCAAGAGCCGCCGCAGCAGCATGGGCAACTGCGTCGAGCTGGCCCCGCTGCCCGGCGGCGCGGTGGCCGTGCGCAACTCGCGCCACCCGGAAGGCCCCGCCCTCGTCTACACCCGCGAGGAAATGACGGCCTTCCTCCGGGGCGCCAAGGACGGCGAGTTCGACGACATGGCCGGCTGAGCCGCGACCGGGCGGAGCGGGAGGGAAGGGCTCCGCCGGATCGGCCGATCCGGCGGCTCCTCGGGGGCATCGCCGTGCGGTGCGGCGGCGGCGGTGGCACACTGAGTGTCCGCCCCCTCACCCAGGAGAGCACGCATGGCCGCCGGAACGAGCCGCTCCTTATCGATAAAGCACTATATCGAACATCCCAAGGGCAGCCCGACGGTGCTGCGCCTGGTGGTCGGCTCCCAGCTGCGGCGGCTGCGCAAGGAGCGCGGCATCGATCTGGAGGAGGCGGCCAAGGCGATCCGCGGCTCCGCCGCCAAGGTCAGCCGCCTGGAGCGGGGCCAGGGCGCGTGCAAGGAGCGCGACGTCGCGGACCTGCTCACGCTCTACGGGGTGCTGGACGAGGGCGGGCGGGCGGACTTCCTCGCCCTGACCCGCCAGACGGGCGCCCGCGGGTGGTGGCACCGCTACAGCGACGTCCTCCCCGAGTGGTTCGAGCGGCACCTCGGGCTGGAGGAGGCCGCCGAGGTCATCCGCACCTACGAGGTGCAGTTCGTCCCGGGTCTGCTGCAGACGGAGGAGTACGCCGCCGCGGTGGCCCGCCTGTGCCATCCCCACGCCTCCGCCCAGGAGAACGGCCGGCGGGTCCGGCTGCGCATGGAGCGGCAGACGCTGCTGACCCGGCCGGACGCCCCGCGCCTGTGGGCGGTCCTTGACGAGGCCACCCTGCGGCGTCCGCTCGGCGACGCCGGGGTGATGCGCGGTCAGCTGCGCCATCTGATCGAGGCGGCGCGGCGGCCGAACGTCACGCTGCAGGTCGCGCCGTTCGAGACCGGCGGCCTGGCCGCGGTGGGCGGCCCGGTGACGATACTGCGCTTCCCCGAGCCGGACCTGCCCGACGTGGTCTACCTGGAGCAGTTGACCAGCGCCCTCTACCTGGACAAGGAGGAGGACGTCGACCACTACCTGTCCATCATGGACCGGCTGTGCGCGGTCGCCGAGACCCCGGTGAGCAGCGTGGAGTTCCTGGAGGAGCTCCTGGAGGGCCTCGGCTGAGCCGCGGAGCGGGCGCAGGGCGTCAGGGCAGGCGGGCGACGCCCCCGAACTCCTTCCACTCCCAGGTGCGCTGCCGGGGACCCACGTCCGAGTCCGGCCGCCAGGTGGAGACCTCCACCAGGCCGGGCTCGAGGATCTCCAGTCCCTCGAAGAACCGCTCGACCTCGTGCGGCTCCCTGACCCTGCCCCAGTTGCCACCGGTGCTCTCGTCCATGAACTCGGTCACGGACCTGCGCGTCTCGGCGTCCTCGCTGACCAGCTGGCAGATCACGAAGAGACTCCCCGGCGCCAGCCGGCCGGCCACCCGCTTGATCACGCCGGCCGGGTCGGCGGAATCGGGGACGCAGTGGAAGACGGAGTTGAACAGGGCGGCGACGGGCCGGTCGAAGTCGATCAGCCGGACGGTGTCCGGGTGGTCCAGGACACCGTAGGTGTCGCACATGTCGGCCTGGATGACGGCGGTGTTCTCGTTCTCCGCCAGCAGCGCGCGGCCGTGGGCCAGCACGATGGGATCGTTGTCCACGTACACCACCCGCGCGTCGGGGTCCACCCGCTGCGCGATCTGGTGCACGTTGTCCTGGGTGGGCAGGCCGGAGCCGTGGTCTATGAACTGCCGGATCCCGTACTCCCGCGCCAGGACGCGCACCACGCGCCGCAGGAAGCGGCGGTTGTTGAGCGCCAGCGCCTGGGTGCTGGGGACGACCTCCAGAAGCTTCTCGGCCGCCTCCCGGTCGACGGCGTAGTTGTTCTTGCCGCCCAGATAGTAGTCGTACATGCGCGCGGCAGTGGGGACGGTGATGTCGATCCTGCTGGTGAGGGGTTCCCTGGACTGACTCATCCGGGCCTTCACAACCTTCCGCCTGGGAGATGTGTCGAGGACGGGGCGGCACCCGCCGAATGGGGCCCCATGCTGCCAGGCGCGTCCCCTCCCCGCTGCGGAAAGCGGACACTCGCCGGTCGCTTTCCGCGGCGCGCTCCGGGGGACCGGCCGGGAGCAACTCCCTTGGTCACGCGGTCGGTCGGGCCAAGGCGGGGGAGAGCGCACGGAGCCGCGCGGACGGCGTCAGGTGGAGTCGCGCACGACGAGCGAAGTGGGGAGCACCATGTGCCGCCGCACGCCGCCTGGTTCGCCGATCTCCCGCAGCAGCAGTTCGGTGATGGCCCGTCCGATCTCCTCGACGGGCTGCCGCACGGTGGTCAGCGGCGGGTCGGTGTGCCGGGCGACGATCGAGTCGTCGAAGCCCACCACCGCCACGTCGTCCGGCACCCGCCGCCCCCGGCGGCGCAGTTCGGTCAGGGCGCCCGCCGCCATCACGTCGGAGGCGGCGAAGACCGCGTCCAGCCCGGGGCGGCGCTCCAGCAGCCCGTGCATGGCGAGGCGCCCGCCCTCCTCGGTGAAGTCGGCGGGGGCGGCCAGTTCCCCGCGAGCCTCCCGCCCGGCCTCGCCCAGCGCCTCCCGCCAGCCCCGCAGACGGCTGTCGGCCACGTCCATGTCCGGCGGTCCGGCGATGGTGGCGATCTCGCTCCGTCCGCGCTCGATCAGGTGGCGCACCGCGTCGTGCGCGCCTCCGACGTTGTCCGAGTGCACATGGTTCAGCGACTCGGCCGGGGAGCGGCGCCCGGCCAGGACGGTCGGCAGCCCGAGCTTCCCCAGCAGACCGGGCAGCGGATCGTCGCGGTGGACCGAGACCAGCAGCACGCCGTCCACCCGGCGCGCGGTCAGGAAGCGGGTGAGCTGGTCCATCTCGCGCTGGTCGCGGACCAGGGTGAGCAGCAGCTGGATCTGGGTGCCGGCCAGCACGCTGCTCACCCCGCGGATCACGGCGGAGAAGTAGGGCTCCGCTCCCAGCCGGCTCTCCGACTCGGGTATGACCAGGGCGATGGAGTCGGTCCTGCTGGTCACCAGCGACCGTGCCACGGAGTTGGGCACGTAGCCCAGTTCGGCGATCGCCCTCTGCACCGCCGCCCTGGCCTCGTCGCTGACCAGACGGGAGCCGTTGAGGACGCGGGAGACGGTGGTGCGCCCCACTCCGGCCCGGGCGGCCACGGTCTTGATGGTCGGCCGCCGAGTGGCCCCCATGGCGTACCCGCCTCCTTTTGCTTCCGTCGCGCCGCGCACGGCGCTCAACAGCGCATTGTGTCAGACGGCCGTGCGGCCACCGATGTGGCGCCGGTGGCCGCCGAGGGCTCGGCGGATAACGGATTCGGTTCCCGTCCTTGACAGCGAACGTTCCTGGCGGAGAGTCTTCCACAACCTGATGGGAACGCTCCCATCCCGAATGGGAACGATTCCACCCACCGGGCCCGTGCGGCCCGGCGGAGCCGCACCGCGGTGATCCCGTCACCGCCCGCAAGGAGGACGTCATGGGCAGTGCCCACAAGCTGTTCGGTACAAGAGTCGTGGCCGTCGCGTCGGCTGCCGCCCTCGCGCTCGTGGCGGGCTGCTCGGGCGGCGGCGACGGCGACGGAAAGACCGAGGACGGCAAGACCGTCATCACCATGGGGCTGTTCGGCGTCATGGGCATCAAGGAGACCGGCCTCCTCGAGAAGTACATGGAGGAGAATCCGGACATCGTCATCGAGTCCGAGATAGCCGGCGACGAGCAGACGTACTACACCGCGCTGCAGACCCGCCTGGCCGCAGGCAGCGGCCTCAAGGACATCCAGGGCATAGAGGTGGGCCGCGCCAAGGAGCTCGCCGACACCCGGGCCGACAGGTTCGCCGACCTCTCCGGCGTCCCGGACACCGACCACTTCCTGCCCTGGAAGCAGAGCCAGGTCACCACCGGCGACGGCAGGGTGATCGGCCTGGGCACGGACATCGGCCCGATGGCCGTCTGCTACCGCAAGGACATGTTCGAGCAGGCGGGTCTGCCCGCCGACCGCGAGGAGGTCGCCGCGCTCTGGGACGGCGACTGGGCGAAGTACGTCGAGGTCGGCAAGGACTTCAAGGACGGTTTCAAGGGCGACGCCGCCTACATGGACAGCGCCAGCGGCCTGTTCAACGCCATGATCTACGGCAGCTCCGAGCAGTTCTACGACAAGAGCGGGAAGCTGATCTACCAGGACAACCCGGCCATCAAGGACGCCTGGGAGCTGGCCACCGGAGCGGCCAGGGACGGTCTGACGGCCAAACTCCGACAGTTCCAGCCCGGCTGGGACCCCGGCCTGGCCAACGGCAGCTTCGCCACCGCCGTCTGTCCGGCGTGGATGCTCGCCCACATCAGCGAGAAGGCCGGTGAGGCCAACAAGGGCAAGTGGGACATCGCCAAGGCCCCCAAGGGTGCCAACTGGGGCGGCTCCTTCCTCGGGGTCATGGAGAACAGCCCGGTGAAGGAGGAGGCCCGGAAGCTGGTGGCCTGGCTGACCGCGCCGGAGCAGCAGGAGCACATCTTCAAGGAGATCGGCAACTTCCCCTCCTCCGCGAAGGCCCTGGAGTCCCCGGCGGTGACCGAGGCGAAGTCCGAGTACTTCAACAACGCCCCGATCGGGCAGGTCTTCGGCGCCGCGGCCCAGGACATCCCCGACGAGCAGGTGCTCGGGCCCAAGGACGGCACCATCAAGGACACCTTCTCCCAGGGCCTCCAGCTCGTCGAACAGGGCAAGAGCCCGGCCGAGGCGTGGGAGACCACCGACGAGCGCATCAGGAAGGCCGTCGACTGACCCGGCCTCCTCTCTCCGGGGCCCCGGCCACCGCCTCCCCGCGCGGCCGCCGGGGCCCCCGGTCCCACCGCCCTCACCCTCCTCCACCACGCACTCCCCAGGAAGGAAGCCCTCCGTGGCCACCTCCACCCCGGCATCCGGCCTCGGCGGGCCGCAGAGCGGGCCGGCCGGCCCCGCCAAGGAGAGTCCCGACGGCCGGAACGGGGCACGCCCCCGACGGTCGCGGGGCGCCCTCCTGCACCGTTTCGACATCAAGGCGGCCCCCTACGCGTTCGTCGCCCCCTTCTTCGTCGTCTTCGGCGCCTTCAGCCTCTACCCGCTGCTCTACACGGCCTGGATCTCCCTCCACGACGTGGAGCTGGCGACCATGGACATCATGGAGTGGGAGGGCTTCGGGAACTACTCGCAGCTCTGGCAGGACGACCGCTTCTGGAACGCGCTGGCGAACACCTTCACCATCGGTGTGCTCTCCACCGTCCCGCAGCTGCTGATGGCCCTGGGCCTGGCGCACCTGCTGAACTACAGGCTGAAGGGATCGGCGTTCTTCCGGGTCGCGGCCCTGACTCCCTACGCGACCTCGATCGGCGCCGCCGCGCTGGTGTTCACCATGCTCTTCGAGCGCGACTTCGGAATGATCAACTGGTTCCTGAGCCTGTTCGGAATCGACAACGTCGACTGGGAGAGCAGCAAGTGGCCCGCCCAGTTCGCGATCTCCTCCATCGTGATCTGGCGCTGGACCGGCTACAACGCCCTGCTGTACCTGGCCGCGATGCAGGCCATTCCGCAGGAGCGGTACGAGGCGGCGGCCATCGACGGCGCCTCGCGCTGGCAGCAGTTCACCAAGGTCACCATCCCCGGCATCCGTTCCACGATCGTCTTCACCATCGTGCTGTCCACCATCGGAGCCACCCAGCTCTTCGGCGAGCCGCTGATCTTCGGACAGGGCCCGAACGGCGTCAGCGGCGGAGCGGACAACCAGTACCAGACGCTCGGCCTGCTGCTGTACGAGGAGGGCTGGAAGAACTACGAGATGGGGCGGGCCGCCACGGTCGCCTGGGCGATGTTCCTCCTGCTCATCCTCGCCTTCGTCCTGCAACGCGTCGTCAGGCGCGTCAAGTCCCGCACGTCCTGACCAGGGAGCGGTAATCCCATGACCACCGACACCGCCCGCCCCCGGGCGGACGTACCCGAGCCGCTCGCGGACACCCTCGCGCCCACGAGCCGCCGGATCCGCCTGTCCCTGCGCCCGAAGGCCGGACAGCAGCGGAAGGCCGGGCCCGTCGCCTACGCGCTGCTCGGTCTGGCCGCGCTGCTCTCCCTGTTCCCGCTGTACTGGACGATGGTGGCGGCCTCCACCGACAACACCCGGGTCTCCCAGACCCCGCCGCCGTTCCTCCCCGGCCCCAACCTGCTGAAGAACCTCTCGGCCGCCTGGGAGGACGCGGCGATGGGCACGGCGCTGGTCAACAGCCTCATCGTCGCCATGACGATCGCCCTGTCCACCGTCCTCTTCGCCACCCTGGCCGGTTTCGCCTTCGCCAAGCTGCGCTTCCGCGGGCGCAACATCCTGCTGATGCTGGTCATCGGCACGATGATGGTGCCGCCACAGCTCAGCGTGGTGCCGCTGTTCATGATGATGACCGAGCTGGGCTGGGGCCAGAAGCTGCCCGCCGTCATCTTCCCCACCCTGGTCAGCGCCGTCGGCGTGTTCTTCATGCGGCAGTATCTGCTGGAGGCGCTGCCCGACGAGCTCATCGAGGCCGGCCGGGTGGACGGCGCGCACAGCCTGCGGATCTTCTGGAGCATCGTCCTGCCGGTCGCCCGCCCGGCGATGGCGGTGGTCTTCATGATCACCTTCGTGCACGCCTGGAACGACTTCTTCTGGCCGTTCATCGTGCTCGACATGACCAACCCCACGATCCCCGTCGCCCTCACCCAGCTCAGCGCGGGATACGTGCGCGACCAGTCGCTCATCATGGCCGGCGCGCTGCTGGGCACCCTGCCGCTGCTGGCGATGTTCGTCGTCTTCGGCAAGCAGATCGTCGGCGGCATCATGCAGGGCGCGGTCAAGGGCTGACGCCCCGCCCGGGAGACCCGGACACCCCGCGGTCCCGGGCCCCACCATCCCGATCCCGCCCCCGACCCCACCTCTTCGACAGAACCGATCCGGAAGGACCTTCGTGGCCACCGCATCCCGTCCAGCCGAACCCGCCCCGGCGACCCGGAGCGCCCGGGTGTTCCCGCCCGGTTTCCTGTGGGGCACCGCGACCGCCGCCTACCAGATCGAGGGAGCCGCCGCCGAGGGCGGCCGCACCCCCTCCATCTGGGACACCTTCTCCCGCACCCCCGGCAGGACGCGCAACGGCGACACAGGGGACATCGCCTGCGACCACTACCACCGCTGGCGCGAGGACCTGGAGATCATGGCCGACCTCGGCGTGGGCGCCTACCGGTTCTCCGTCTCCTGGCCGCGCGTTCAGCCCGGCGGCAGCGGCCCCGCGTCCCGCGAGGGGCTGGACTTCTACAGCCGCCTGGTGGACGGACTGCTGGACAAGGGCATCCAGCCCGTCGTCACCCTCTACCACTGGGACCTGCCGCAGGAGCTGGAGGACGCCGGCGGCTGGCCGGAGCGCGCCACCGCCGAGCGGTTCGCCGAGTACGCCTCCCTGGTCGCCGGCGCGCTCGGCGACCGGGTGGAGCGCTGGACCACCCTCAACGAGCCCTGGTGCTCGGCCTTCCTCGGCTACGGCTCGGGCGTCCACGCCCCCGGCCGCACCGACCAGGCGGACGCCCTGCGCGCCGCCCACCACCTCAACCTCGCCCACGGGCTGGGCACCCAGGCACTGCGCGCCGCCCTCCCGGCCTCCGCGCAGACCTCCGTCACGCTCAACCTCCACCATGTGCGGCCCCTGACCGGCGACCTTGCCGACACCGACGCCGCACGCCGCATCGACGGCGTCGCCAACCGGGTCTTCACCGGCCCCATGCTGCGCGGGGAGTACCCGCAGGACGTCCTGCGGGACACCGCGCACCTGACGGACTGGTCGTTCGTGAGGGACGGGGACCTGGCCGACATCCACCAGCCGCTGGACTTCCTGGGCGTCAACTACTACAGCCCCACCCTCGTATCAGCCGCCTCCGGCCCCGGAACCCACAACGCCGACGGGCACGGCGCGAGCGAGCACAGCCCCTGGCCGGGCGGCGACGACGTCGCCTTCCACAGCACGCCCGGCGAGACCACCGCGATGGGCTGGACGGTCGACCCGACCGGCATGTACGACCTGCTGCTGCGGGTCCGGGACGACTTCCCCGGCACGCCGGTGGTCATCACCGAGAACGGCGCCGCCTTCGACGACTACGTCGACCCCGAGGGCCGCGTCCTGGACTCGCGGAGGATCTCCTACCTCCACGGCCATCTGGCGGCGGTGCACCGGGCCATCGAGTCGGGGGTGGACGTGCGCGGCTACTTCCTGTGGTCCCTGCTGGACAACTTCGAGTGGGGGTACGGCTACAGCAAGCGGTTCGGCGCGGTGTACGTGGACTACGCGACCGGCAGGCGCATCCCCAAGTCCAGCGCCCACTGGTACGCGAAGGTGGTCCGCGACGGCGCCCTGCCGCCGGAGGCCGGTGCGGAGGCCTGACCGCTCTCCGGCGACCCCGGTCGCGGGCCCGGTTCCGATCCGCCGGGCGGGCCCGCGGCCGGCTGTTCCCGGGAGGTCAGGCGGGGCGCGGTCCGCCGTCCCCGCGCCCCTCCCGCACGACCTCGTCGGCGTCGAAGGGCTCCAGACCCAGCGGGGGACCGGGCGGCGGCATCCGCAGTGCCGCGCGGATCCTCTCGTTGATCCCCGCCAGGATCCGCCGCACCTCCGGCTCGGAGCGGGCCCGGCGGGCGGCGGCCAGGGCGTCCTCCGCCTCCACGGTGTCCGCCTCCGCCGCCTTGTCCTCGTCCACCGCCGCGGCCAGGCCCTCGACGGCGAACGCGTCCAGGGCCCCCTGCCGCAGCTCGCCGCCGATCAGCCGGACGAGGAAGCGCTGCTCCTCGCCGGTGGCGGCGGACAGCAGCCCGCGCAGCAGCCGTCCGCGCTCGGCCTGGGCTCCCCGGCCCGAGACGGCGGCGATCGCGTCCAGGGCCTGGTGCACATCCGCCACCGACAGCGACGGCGCGTCCGCCGGGGGCACGGTCGGGCTCGGCGTCCTCCAGCCGATCCCGGTCCTGCGCTGGGGGAGTCTGCCCGCCAGATAGGTGATGACGACCGGGGCGTCCTCGGGCCCGGTCCCGCGGAACAGCCCGGCGAGCAGGGCGACCTTCTCCGTGCGCGAGGAGGTCTGCGCGATCAGGCGGGAGACCCGGGCGACTTCGGCCAGCAGCATGTCCCCCATCCTCACCCGGACGGATGTCACCGGTGCCGAACGGCGCGCGGAAGAAGAGATGTGCCGGGACCGGTGACTTCCGGCGTACCGGCGGGTCCGGACCCGTGAGGCCCGTCGTCGTGGCCGTCTTCCCGTCCGTGACCGGCCGCGCGTTCCACCACGAGTGGGCCGAGGCCCGCCGCGGCGGACAGCGCATGACCTGAGCCCGGGGGGGGGGGGGGGGGGGGGGGGGGGGGGGGGGGGGGGGGGGGGGGGGGGGGCGGGCCGCCGGCCCCGCGCCCGCGCCCGCGGCGGCCCGCCGCCCCCCCCCCCCCCCCCCCACCGCCCGAACGCCAACCTCCGACGACCATCCGGACGTTCGCAGAAGCGTGGGTTCGGTGACCGTTCTGCGGTGAGGTAATCTTACCGTGTCTGCACGTTTGCCGGATGACAAACGTGACGGCCTGTGAACGTGGTGTCACCGCCCCGCCTGCCCGTCCGGATGCGACCGCAGGAGCACGGCACGTGACGAACCCGGTGGCGGACGAGCGGAGCGATGGCGGACATGGCTGACACCACGGTTGGCGAGCCGCGCCCGGCGGAGTGCGGCAGGAGCACCGGCAAGGCGGGGGAGCGGGAGCTGAGACAGCTCCTGGCCGGCCTGACGGCCGTCCGCGACGGAGACTTCGGCACCCGGCTGCCGGACGGCGCCGACGGAGTCCTCGGCGAGATCGCCACGGTCTTCAACGGCATGGTGGACCAGCTGTCGCTGTTCACCTCCGAGGTGACCCGCGTCTCCCGCGAGGTCGGCAGCGAGGGACGCCTGGGCGGCCAGGCCCAGGTGCCCGGCGCCGGCGGGGCCTGGCGGGACCTGACCGACTCGGTCAACTTCATGGCGGGCAACCTCACCACCCAGGTGCGCTCCATCGCCCAGGTGACCACCGCCGTCGCCAAGGGCGACCTCTCGCAGAAGATCCGGGTGGACGCGCGCGGGGAGATCCTGGAGCTGAAGGAGACCATCAACACGATGGTCGACCAGCTCTCGGCGTTCGCCGACGAGGTCACGCGGGTGGCGCGTGAGGTGGGCACCGAGGGCAAGCTCGGCGGCCAGGCGGACGTCAAGGGCGTCTCCGGCACCTGGCGGGACCTGACCGACTCGGTCAACTTCATGGCCGGGAACCTGACCGGCCAGGTGCGCTCCATCGCCCAGGTCGCCACCGCCGTCGCCGAGGGCGACCTCTCGCAGAAGATCCGGGTGGACGCGCGCGGGGAGATCCTGGAGCTGAAGGAGACCATCAACACGATGGTCGACCAGCTCTCGGCGTTCGCCGACGAGGTCA
>NZ_JBXUOY010000138.1:0-13503 GCF_057196705.1 Streptomyces sp. ATLC9
ATCGCAGTCCGCGCCGAGGGGGGACGGAAGGGATGGATGGGACACCGTGCAGACGTTCCTGCCGCTCCCCGACTTCGCCGGGACCGCCCGTGTGCTCGACGCGCGGCGGCTGGGAAAGCAGCGGGTGGAGGCTCTGCAGGTGCTGCGCGCCCTGACCGTACCCGGGTACGGCTGGGCCCGGCACCCGGCCGTACGCATGTGGACGGGGTACGAGGAGGCGCTGGTCCGCTACGGTATGGAGATCTGCCGCCACTGGCGCCTGGCGGGACGCGCCGACACCTGCGAGGCCACCATGCTGACCGATCTGCGGCACGCGACCGGCATCGCCGTCCCCCGCTCCCAGGAGGAGCTGGAAGCGGCCGGTGAGCTGCCGCCCTGGCTGGGCGAGCCGTCCTTCCACCGCAGCCACCGCTCCTCCCTGGTCCGCAAGGACCCCGACCACTACGCGCCCCTGTTCCCCGACGTGCCGGACGATCTGCCATACGTGTGGCCCGCCTCCGACCGCGGCCCCGGCACGCGGGGGGCGTGAGGGGGCTGGTTTGCGCCTCTCACCCCCTACGCGAGAATCTTGGCAGAGAACAACCCTCCATCCGTGTCGACTGTCGAAGGGAGGACCGGGCGGAGCACCCCGGGTGCCGTGCCCCTGTTCTTCCGTGAGCAACCCTCCTCGTTTTCCAGATGTCTCCGTGGACGCGCACGCCCGGACCGGCGGCGGTGACGGGCCCACCGCCCCGCACGGCCGCGTCCTGGCCGAGTCGGCGGTCGAGTCGGCGCCGACGCCGGTCGTCGCGGTGGACCGGCGGGGGCGGGTGTCGCTGGTGAACGCCGCCGCGCGGGCTCTGCTGCCCGGCCTCGCCCCCGGAGTCCCGCTGGACACCGGTGTGGCGCCCGGCTGGCTGGTCGCCGCCGCACACGGCGGGCCGGACACCGAGGCGGCCGGGACAGCCGAGACGACCGGGACGACCGCGGCGGAGGAGACGATCACGACGGCGACGACGGCAGCCACGGCGACGGCCCACGGCCCCCTCCAGGGGCGCGCCTTCACCGCGTACGCCACCCCTCTGCCGGACGGGCACACCGCCTGGTGGCTGTCGGACGTCACCGGCCGGGAGGACGCCGAGCGGTCGCTGCGGTCGGAGCGGGAGAGCACCGCCTTCCTGGCCCGGGCCTCCGCCCGGCTCCAGGCCTCGCTCAACCCGCGCAGGTGCGTGGTGGCGACCGCCCGGCTGGCGGCCGGCCACCTCGCCGACGCGGCCGTCGTGGTCCGCCTGTCACGGGACAGGCGTCCGGAGGTGACCCGGGCCGTCTCCGACGGGCGGCTGGAGGAGGAGATCCTGTCCGCGCCCCCGGAGGAGATGCCGGGACTGGCCGAGGCGCTGGCCGGCTTCCCGCCGGTCTCCTTCCGGCCGGTCGACCCCGGCCGGGCCCCGGCGTGGCTGTTGCCCGAGGGCTTCGGCCCCCCGTCCTCGCTGGCGGTCGTCCCGCTACCGGGCAGCGGCGAGGTAGCCGGGGCGATGGTGCTGCTGCGGCGTGCCGGGAGCGAGGGCGCCGCCCCGGGGGACGACACCGTGACCCGGATCTTCGCCGCCCGTGCCGGTGCGGCGATCTCGGCCGCCGCGCTCTACGCGGAGCAGGTGGCCACCGTCGCCGTGCTCCAGCGTGAGCTGCTGCCGCCCGCGCTGCCGCATCCGGAGGGCGTGGAGCTGGCCGGAGCCTACCGCCCCGCACAGAGCGCCCAGAGCATCGGCGGCGACTTCTACGACGTGCTCCCGGCCGGCGGCCCCGGCGGGGAGACCGACATCGTGCTCGGCGACGTGGCCGGCAAGGGGCCGGAGGCGGCCGTTCTGACGGGGAAGATCCGCAACACGCTCGCGGCTCTGCGGCTGGTCGAGTCCGATCACGTACGGCTGCTGGACCTGCTCAACCGCGCACTGCTGAGCGGCCCGCAGAACCGGTTCGTCACCCTGGTGCTCGCCTCGTTCGGCGCTCCCGACCCCGCCACCGGCCGGATCCCCCTGCGGCTGACCTCGGCCGGGCACCCGCCGCCGCTGCTCCTGCGGCGCGACGGGGAGGTGGAGGCCGCCCCCACCTCGGGCACCCTGGTCGGCGTACTGCCGGAGGCGTCCGCGACCACCTGCTCCACCACTCTCCTGCCCGGGGAGACCTGCCTGCTGTACTCCGACGGCGTCACCGAGGCCAGAGGCGGACCCTACGGCGAGCTGTTCGGGGAGGAGCGCCTGGCCGACGCGCTGGCCTCCTGCGCTGGCCTGCACGCCCAGGCCGTCGTCGAGCGCGTCGGGATGCTCACCTCCGAGTGGCTGGCGGGCCGGGAGCACGACGACATCGCGCTGGTGGCCGTCACCGCCGCCCACCGGACCCCGCTGAGCGCGGTGGGCGTAGCCGTCCGTTCGGGAGGCGACCGGTGAACCCGGAGACGGAATCCCTCGGGCGCCGGAGGGAGAGCTTCTGGACGGCGCTGGAGAACGCGGACGAGCGCTCCGCCATCGGCCAGGTCACCGAGGCCCTGGACCAGGGCATCCCGCCCGAGGACATCCTGCTGGAGATCGTCGCGCCCGCGCAGCGGCGGGTCGGCGTGCGCTGGGCGGAGAACCGGCTCACCGTCGCCCAGGAGCACGCGGCCACCGCCGTCAGCGACCGCGCCGTCACCGCGGTCGCCGGCCATCCCGCGGCACGGGTACCCGCCCGGCTCGGCCGGATCGCCGTGGCCTGCGCCGACAGCGAGTGGCACACGCTGCCCGCCCGGCTGGTCGCCGAGGTGCTGCGGCTGCGCGGCTGGCACGTGGACTTCCTCGGAGCCCATGTGTCCACCCGGCAGCTGGTGTCCCACCTGCACTCCACCGGCCCGGACGCGGTGGCCCTGTCGTGCTCCCTGCCCGTACGGCTGCCCGTGGCCCACACGGCCGTCACCGCCTGCCGGGCCGCCGGAGTGCCCGTGCTGGCGGGCGGCGCCGGGTTCGGACCGGACGGCCGCTACGCCCGCCTGCTGGGCGCCGACGCCTGGGCCGGCAGCGCCCGTGGCGCGGCCGAGCGCCTCGCGGCGGGCATCGCGCCCCCGTCCGAGTTCCCCCCGACCGCCGAGGAGGCGCTGCCGCACCTGGCCGACCGCGAGCACGCCCTCGTCGACGAGGCCCGCCAGCGGCTCGTCGACGAGGCCATGGCGGTGCTGCCCGGACGGTTCCCGTGGCTTCGGGAGTTCGCCGGGCGCCGGAGGGAGTACACCGTCGAGGACCTCCACCGCGTCGTGGAGTACCTGGTGGCCGCGCTGTACGTCGACGATCCGGGGCTGTTCGAGGGCTTCACCGCGTGGACGGGCCGGATCATGACCACCCGGGACCTGCCCGTCCAGGCCCTGTCCGCGATGCTGGAGATCATGGCAGACGCCTTCCGCGAGCTGCCCCGCGCCTCGGCGTACATCGCCGCGGCGCGGGCCGTGCTCGGCCGCGAACTCCGGCTCCCGCCCCCGTGATCCGGTCCCCGCGCCCCCGGAAGGGTGCGGTCCCTCCGGGGGCGCGCGGTCAGGCGGTCGTCGGGCCGTCTCCGGGCCGTGTCAGCCCGCGACCAGCAGCGCCTGCGGTGCCGCCGCCGGGTCCGCGCCGCTGTGCACGGCGACGCGCCGTACCTCGTCCGGCTGCCCGGTGAGCACGTCCACCGCCGTCCAGTCGGCCAGGTCCGGCACCGGCATCCGGCCCGGCTTCCGGAGCCTCCGGGGGATGTCCAGGCTGGAGATGAGGACGGAGGAGACCTCCGACACCACGGTCAGCCGGGTGGTCAGGGCCTCCAGCGCCTCCGGGTAGGCGGCCGTCTGCCACTCGGCGGCCCTGCGCACGCTGAAGTCGTGGAAGGCGCGGACCAGCCCGGCCGGCTCCCCCGGCAGCTCCAGCGGACCGGCCGACCAGATGACCGGGAGGGTGGTGCCGTCGCCCCGCAGCAGGTACTCGTCGCCCCCCCTCGCGGGGGCGGCCATCGGTGAGGACCGCGAGCATCCGGCAGCTCTCCCGGGGATCCGCGCCCCGTCCGCGTCGCGGTGGAGCAGGTCGTGCATGTCATGGCCCAGCATCTCCGCGGCCGGCCGCGCCACCATCCGCTCGGCCCGGGGGTTGGCGGCGATCAGGAGGCCGGCGGCGTCCGTGGCGTAGATGCCCGCGCCCAGGCCCTCGAAGACCGCGCGCAGGACTCCGGGCTCCCGTGTCCGGTCACCCCCGCTCATCGTTCCGCCGTTCCTGGTGGTCCCACTGGTCTTCACCGCCTCCTCGCCCGGCCGGCCGCCGCGTCCCGCCCGTCCGCCCCGCCACCGCGACCCCGCGCCCGCCCGCGGGTACCCGGTGGGCGCTCTCGTGCGCCCGGTCCGCGGCAGTGCCGGTTACCCGGTTCCCGCCCTCCCGGACATCCCGCACCGCCGGGGGGGGCGGGCCCCGCCGGGCGGTGCGGCAGCGGGACTCCGCGGGTGGGGCGCTGGGAGGAGAGACGGTGTCGATCTTCCGCGGACGGGAAGGGCCGTAGTGTGCCTGAAGTTCCCGTACCCGTGATCGAGCTGGTGCGGCGGCGCAGGGAGCCGGTGGTCGTCCAGGCCCTCCGTTCCACGGCGGCCGCGACGCTCGCCTACTCCGCCGCCCTCTGGCTGACCGACGCCAGGGCCCCGCTGCTGGCCCCGCTGACCGCGCTGCTGGTCGTCCAGGTCACCTTGTTCGCCACGATCACCAAGGGCATCACCCGGGTCAACGCCGTGGTGGCCGGTGTCACGGTCGCCGTCGGCTTCAGCTCCCTGGTGGGCCTGAGCTGGTGGAGCCTGGGCCTGCTCATCCTCACCTCCCTGGCCGTCGGGCATCTGGTGCGGGCCGGCGACTTCATCCCGGAGGTGGCGATCAGCGCCATGCTGGTGCTGGGGGTCTCCCACGCCACGGACCTGGCGCTGAGCCGGGTGCTGGAGACCCTGATCGGCGCCGCGGTGGGTCTGCTGTTCAACTTCCTGTTCGTGCCTCCGGTGTGGGTGCAGCCCGCCGAGGAGGCGCTGGTGGACCTGGCCGGCCGGATGCGGCTGCTGCTGCTGCGCATGGGCGAGCAGCTGAGCGTCCCCACACCGGTGCACCGGGCGGCCGCCCGGCTCCACGAGGCCCGGCGGCTGGACAACGACATCGCGCAGGTCGACGCCTCCCTCGTCCAGGCCGAGGAGAGCCTGCGCCTGAACCCCCGGGTCAAGGAGGCGCTGCTGTCCCGGGTCGTACTGCGGACGGGCCTGGACACCCTGGAGATCTGCACCACCGTGATACGCGCGATGTCGCGGACCCTCACCGACCTGGCCAGGGCCCGCGAGGAGGAACCGCTGTTCCCGCACGAGGTGGCCGAGGCCGTGGAGGAGCTGTTCGGTCACCTCTCCGGGGCGGTGCAGAGCTTCGCCGTCCTGGTCACCAGCGCCGACAGCGACAGTTCCGAGGAGGCGGAGGACCGGCTGGCGGCCGAGATGGAGGCCGGACGCGCCGGACGCGAACGGGTCGCGCACCTGCTGCTCGCCCGCGTCCAGGAGCATCCGCGCCAGTGGCACCTGCTGGGGGCTCTGCTGTCGGAGTTCGACCGGGTGCTGGACGAGCTGGACGTGGAGAAGCGCTCGATGCGTCTGGCGGAGGAACTGGACCGCTACACCCGCGAGGAGCGGGACCGGCACCCGGTGCTGTACGAACTCAAGCGCCGCTTCCGGCTGCCCCGCCGTCGCCGCCGGGGTCCCGAACCCGACCGGGCGGAGGTCTGAGCGCACCCGGGCCGCACCCGGAGCACGGTTGTCGGTGACCGGTGGTTTGCTGGGAGACGGTCGGCCGGTACCTCGCGGGCCGGTCCGGAAGTGTGCGCCGCGCCCCGGCAGCGTGCGGTGCCGATCCTGCGCGAGGTGCTCGCCTGGCGGGCGAGCGAGGTCGCCGAACCGCTGGGCACCACGGTCGCATCGGTCAACAGCGCGCTCCAGCGCGCCCGCGCCACGCTCGCCTCCGGCGAGAGCGCCGGCTCGATGGGCGAGGAGCAGCGCGCTCTTCTCGCCCGCTGCGTCAGCGCCTTCGAGTCCTACGACCTCGACGCCCTCACCTCGGTGCTGCACGAGGACGCGACGCCGTCGATGCCGCCCTACGAGCTGTGGCTGCGCGGCCACACCGACACACGGGCATGGCTCACCGGGCACGGCGCGGGCTGCAGGGGGTCGCGCATGGTGCCGGTCACGGCGAACGGCTGTCCGGCGTTCGGGCAGTACCGGCCGGATCCGGACGGCGGTTTCTCCCCCTGGGCGCTGCAGGTCGTCGAGGTGTCCGGCGGCCGGATCACCGCGCTCAACGCCTTCCTGGACACCGGGCGGCTGTTCCCTCTGTTCGGGCTGCATCCGCGCCTCACCCCCCGCTGAGGCCCCGGTACGGGCCGGCGTCCCGGCGGCGCCCGGACCCGGCCGCGCGGAACTCCCCCGCCGTCCGCGGCGGCCTGGTCCGTCCGGGTGAAAACGGCGCCGTACGGACGCCGCGGGGCGGACTCACCCGTTTCGCCCCCCGGCCGGAGGGCACTCCGGCGCGGACACCACAGCGGCCGCGGCGGCCGAGTGAGGAGGCAGCACCGTGGGCGGAGCGGTACGGCTGGATCTGGAAGGCGGGAACGCGCTGGTGACGGGCGGCGCCCGCGGCCTGGGCGCGTCCATCACCCGCCGTCTCGCGCGGGCCGGGGCCGCCGTGCGGGTGGTGGACGTACGCCGCGAGGAGGGTGAGAAGTTCTGCGCCCGGCTCAGCGAGGAGGAGGGCGCGGACGTACGTTTCCTGGAGGTGGACGTCCGCGACCCGGAGGCGGTCGAGGCGGCCTTCCTGGTGCTGGACGCGTCCTCATGGCCACTGGACATCCTGGTCAACAACGCCGCCGTGGACGTCTCCAGGCCGATCGAGCACCTGACCGCCGAGGAGGTCACCCGAGTGGTCTCCACCAATCTGCTGGGCCCGATGTACATGTGCCTGGAGACCTACCGGCGCATGGTCGCCCGCGGTGGCGGACACATCGTCAACATCCTGTCCACGGCGTCCAACCGCACCTGGACCGAGGCCGGACCGTACTCGGCCGGCAAGTCGGGGCTGCGCGCCTTCACCCACACCCTCTTCAAGGAGGCTCAGCGCGACTGCCCCGGCATCGGGATCACCGGGGTGATCGCGGGCGGCATGGAGACCCCGTTCGTGACGGAGCGCTTCCCCGACGCGGACACCTCCAAGCTGCAGAGCCCCGACATCGTGGCGGACGCGGTCATGTGCGCGCTGGCGGTTCCCGAGGGCAGCGTGATGCCCGAGGTGGTCGTGGTGCCGCGCAGCGAGACCTCCTGGCCCTGACCGGCGCACGGGACGGGCCGGCTCCCGTTCCCGCCTCCGTGGCGGGCGGGAACGGGAGCGGGTGCCTGTGCCCCGCGGGGTCAGGCCGGTGTGATCGGCTCCTGGAGTTCGGTCACCCACCCCTCCCCGTCCTGCGGGCACTCCAGGTACAGTTCCCGCGCGTAGCCGGCCGAGCGGTGGCCGCTGGTGTCGATCCAGCGGGCCAGGGCCTGGGCGGTGGGCATGACGCGGTCCATGGGACCGCGGTGGACGACGGTGGCGGCCTGCTCGATGCCGGGCAGGTCCACGATCTCGAAGCCGTCCTCCGCGCCGGGCCCGGCCGCGACCGTGATGCCGGCGTGGACGACGACCGCGCCGCCCCCGCCGGGGGCGTCCTCGTACCAGGCGATGCCCGGCCCGGCCGGCTCCACCCCGGCCCGCTCCAGCCGGCGGCACAGTTCGTCGTACAGCGGCTGGATGACCGGGCTGATGTGCTCGGGCCCGAAGCTGTCGGCGATGCCGGTCAGCGCGGCCACCCGCACCGGCGGAATGCTCTTGACCACGACGTCCTCGGTGGGCATGCGTCCCTCGCTCTCGATGGTCCGGAGCCTCGCCTCGACCCGGGCCAGCCGCGCGGTGGCGGTCGCCACCGCGTCCTCCAGCTCCGCCCGCCGCAGTCTGAGCATCCCGCGCAACTCCTCGGTGCCCGGGCACTCGTCGAGGATCGACCTCACCTGTTCGAGGGTGAAGCCGAGGTCCTTCAGCGCGATGACGCGGTTGAGCCGGGCGAGCTGGCCCGCCTCGTAGAAGCGGTAGCCGCTGACCGGATCGGTCCGGGCGGGGCGCAGCAGCCCGATCGCGTCGTAGTGCCGCAGCATGCGGACCGACACACGGCCGTGCCTGGCGAAGTCTCCGATGGTGAACATGACGTCTCCCAGTCCAGGGCCTCACACGGTGTCAGGGTCAAGCCCGGGCGGTGCGGGGTCCCGGAGGAGGCGTGGGGGGCTTCAGCCGCCGAGCCCGGGACCGCCCGCGCCGGGGCCCGATGAGGCCGCGGGGGCGGTACCGGAAGGGGCCGGAGAGCCGGGGACGGTGCCGGGAGCGGTGACGCGGTCGTCCGCGCGGGCCGCGTTGCGGGCGATGGCGTCCACCAGGAGTGGCCAGAGCGGCTCGGGCAGGTCGTGCCCCATGCCGGGGATCACCAGGAGTTCGGCTCCGGGGATCGCGGCGGCCGTCGCATCGCCGCCGCTGCGGTCGATGAGGGGGTCGTCGGCGCCGTGGACGACCAGCGCCGGGGCGGTGACGGCCCGCAGGAGGGGCGCGCGGTCGGGCGAGGCCAGGATCGCGGCGTACTGGCGCGCGAAGCCGTCGGACCGGGGGGAGCGGTCGTAGGCGGCCTCGGCGCGCTCGCGCAGTTCCTCGGGCACGGCCGGGTAGCCGGGCGATCCGAAGGCCGCGGACGAGCGCACGCCCCGCTCCCCCGCCTCCCTCCGGTCCCGGGGCGGCGGGGCCGCCAGCGCGGCCAGTGCCCCGGGGGTGCCCCGGCCGACGGATCGGTCCCCGGTGGTGGACATGATCGAACACAGCGAGCGCACCCGCGAGGGGTGGTCGACCGCGAACTGCTGGGCGATCATGCCGCCCATCGAGGCTCCGGCGATGTGCGCCGCGTCGACCCCCAGGGCGTCGAGCAGGCCCGCCGCGTCCCGTGCCATGTCGGCGATGCGGTAGGGGGCGGTGGAGGTGTCGCCCGCGAGGACCGCTTTGATGTCCGGGGGCGGGCAGTCGTCCAGGAAGGTGGACAGGCCGCAGTCGCGGTTGTCGTAGCGGACGACGTGGAACCCCCGGTCGGCGAGCATCCCGCAGAACTCCGGTTGCCAGGCGGTCATCTGGGTGCCGAGCCCCATGATGAGCAGCAGCACCGGCCCGTCCGGATCACCGAAGGCGTCGTACTCCAGTTCCATCCCGTTGGACAGGGCGCGTGGCATGTGTTCCTCCTCGGCGGGCCCGGCCGGGACCGGGGCGGTCGGCTTCCACGGCCGTCGGGCGGTCCGCCGCCCGTCACCGGGCCGTACGGCGGCCCGCCGGGCGGGAATCGCCTACCAGCCGGTCGGTACGATAGCCGGGCCGCGTCCCGGAGGGAACGGAGCAGGTCTCACCGGCCGGGACGCCTCCCGTGGCGGCCCGCGAAGGACGGGGCGGGCCCGGCGCCCGCGTTCAGCCGCGTCCGTCCTCCTTCTCGCCGAAGGTCACCGAGACCCGCTCGAACCCCAGGGAGCGCAGCAGGCTCTCCAGCATGTCCCGGGTGTTCGCCTCGGCCCGTTCCGCCAGTCCGCTCTCCTGCGCGGCCTCGCCGATGTGCTCGACCGCGAGCCGGTGGACCTCCCGCTCGTCGCCCGGATTGTCGGAGAAGAGGTCACCGAGCCGGTCCAGCAGGCCGCGCTCCTTGGTGACGGCGTACGAGCGCTCGGCGTCCAGCGCGGGCTTCTCCAGCCGGGCCTGCGGCAGCCGTACCGCGGCGCTCCTGCGGTCGTCCTCGACCGTGACGGCCTCCTCGCCGAGGCCGCCGAGGTCCACGTACGCACCGACGCTGCCCGTGCCGACGAACAGCGTCCGGCTGCCGTGTACCGCGTCCGGCAGGAACTTCGCGTCCTTGTCCAGGTCGACGACGACCTGGAAGGTGCCGGAGGCGCCCTCGTAGCGGCTCATGTCCCTGAGGGACTTCAGCACCGCGGGGCCGGTGCGGTCCTCGGTCTCGGTGGCGAACGGGTTCTCCAGTCCGGGCAGGAGGCGCATCTGCCCGGCCAGCAGCGCTCCGGCCGGCAGGAGGGCCACCAGCAGGAGGATGACGATCCACCTCGGGGAGGGCGCGGACCTGTCGGAGCGGACCATCTTCGTGCACCTCCGTCGGCGGCGGACTCGTCGGATGGGGTCTTCCCCGAAACCTCCCTGGTATGACAGTGAGTTGACGCAACGCCGGCGCGTGTCCCACCGGCGGTTCCGGAAGCGGCCGACCGCCCGGCCCGCCCGCTGCCATGCGCCCGGTATCGAACGGAGGACGGCGGGTGCCGGTGATCGCCGTGCCGCGGGACACGGGTGTGACCGTCCTGAAGGGCGAGGGGACGGTCGTGGAGGTGGACGGTACCCGTGTCGGCGTCGCGGGGACCAAGGGTTTCGGCGGCGGGTTCGCCGGACGCAGCGGCGGCGAGTCCGGTGAACCGATCATGAAGGAGTTCATCCGCTGCACCCGCCGCTGCGCGGACGGTCTGCGGACCTCGCCGGAGGAGCCGGGCCGTCAGGGATGCGCCGTACGGATCGCCCTGACGCACTTCTCCCCCGTGCCCGACACCCTCGCCGGCGAGCCGCTGGAGATCTGTCCCCTCCCGGGCAGCTACCTGCTGGCCGAGGCGGTGGACGCGGCCGCCGCCGCTTCCCGCTGGGACACTTCGGCGGTGAGGCGGGCGGCCGGACCTGCGGGGGCGCGCGGGTCCGGCCGCCCGCCTCACCGGCTCAGGGCGCCCGGTTCTCGACCGAGAACAGGGCGCCCTGCGGGTCCCGGACGACCGCCTGCCGCCCCGAGGGGGTGTCGGCCGGGGCCGAGACCACCTCGGCCCCCAGCGCCTCCGCCTTCACCGCCGCCGCGTCCACGTCCTCGACACGGAAGTGGACGTGCCAGTGCGGCCGCACCCGCGGGTCGGGCGCGTCCTCCACCGCTCCGCCGCTCAGTCCCGCCACGGTGCGCCTGTCGATGCGCAGGATCACCCGGTCGTGCTCGTAACGGATGTCGTAGCGTCCGGGGTCCCCCTTGTCCCAGCCGAACACCTCGCCGTAGAAGAGCGCGGCGGCGAAGGCGTCGCGGGTGAGCAGTTCCAGCCAGGAGGGGGCGTTGACCCTGCTCCCGGCCTGCCACTCCGGGTCGATGCCGCCCTCCCAGATCCCGAAGACCGCCCCCGCCGGGTCGGCCGCCCACGCCACCCGGCCGGAGGCGAACCGCACCGGGCCCACGGCGACGGTCGCCCCGCGTTCGCGCACCCGTCCGGCCGCGGCGTCGACGCTGTCGGAGGCGAAGTACGCGGTCCAGGCGGTGAAGGTGCGCAGGCTGTCCTTGGTCTCCCCCAGCCCGGCCACGGGGACGTCCCCGGCCAGCGCCACGGCGTAGTGGCCGAGCCGTTGCGAGCCCGGCCGGTACCGCCAGCCGAAGAGTTCGCCGTAGAAGCGCTGTGCGGCTTCCAGGTTGGGAGCCAGCAGGGTGACCCAGCAGGGTGCGCCCTGCGGCACGCGCTCGGTCTCCGTCACGGCCGATCACCACACCGTCTCTCGTCCGGGCCGTTTTGTCAGGCCGTCTCGCCGGGCCTTCCCGTCCGGGCTGTCCCGGACCGATGCTGCCCTCTCACGGCACCGGGGGGAAACCGGCGCCCACCAACCGGAGCAACGGACGCCCCCCGGCGCGATCCGTTCAGGGACTGCGCCAGGAGTCGCTCCCCAGATGGGAGCCGGCCCGCGGTCCCATCCGCGGCATGCCGCCGTCGACCGCCCACGACGCGCCGGTGACGTAGTCGGCGTCCGGTACCCGGGCGCCTTCCGGCGAAACGGCCGCGTCCGAAGGCGGCTGCTTCCTTCCGGGCGACCGCCGGAGCGCCGCTCTACCACCGTTCGGCCTAATCGCGGTGACCTCCGGGGCGGCCGGGCGTTGGTCACGGCACCACCGCCTCCAGTCAGGCGGACGGGTGTTTGTTCGCTATAAGGAGTGACTCTTCATGTCCCGTATTGCCAAGGCTGTCGCCGTGACGGCCGCCGCCGGTGCCGCTCTGGCCGGTTCTGCCGGAGCCGCCGCCGCCGACGCCGGGGCGCAGGGTGCCGCCATCGGCTCCCCGGGCGTCGTCTCCGGCAATGTCGTCCAGGTGCCGGTCCACATCCCGGTCAACGCCTGTGGCAACACCGTCAACATCGGCGGCCTGCTGAACCCGGCTTTCGGCAACACCTGCGTCAACGGGAACCAGCACCACGCCAAGGACCACGGCACGAAGAAGGACCAGGGGAAGAAGAAGGGGCACGGCAAGAAGGACAGCGGCAAGAACCAGCGCGGTCGCTGACCGCGCCGCCGGCCTCGTCCGGATCCGGTAAACCCTCCGGGGAGGAAGCCCGTGGAACGGGCTTCCTCCCCGGAGGCGTTCCGTTCCCGTCCTCCCGCCGCCCGGCGTCAGGCGGTGGAGGGGACGGGGCAACGCGCTGTGCTGCCCCGGGGCACGCACCGGGCGGTGGGCGACCACCGCTCCGCGACCGGGAGGCCGGCCGGGCCGCTGACCCGGGCGATACGGCGGTGGCCGAGGTCGAGCAGGTGCGCCAGTGCCTCGCGCACCGGCCCCGCGTCGTCGGTGCGGACCGCGGGCATGGGCGTGTCGTCACCGCTGTCCGCTCCGACCAGGACGGCGGGCAGTCCCAGTTCGCGCAGGACCGGCAGCCGCCGGTCGTCGACGGTGCGGTTGACCACCACGACCGCCTCGACCAGCCCGCGCTCCGCCCACCGGCGGTAGGCGGCGGTCTCGGCCTCCTGGTCCGCCACGACGTGCAGCAGGACGGACAGGCCGCGCTCGGCCAGGCGTTCCTCGATGCCGGCGATGAGCTCCATGAAGAACGGCTCGGTGCCCAGCAGCCGCGCGGGACGCGCGAGCACCAGCCCGACGGCTCCCGAGAGACCGGCGCCCGCCGTCCCGGTGTGTTCCGAAGCGTTCACTCAGACTGCACCACCGGAGCGCTCAGGCCGTTGGCGGAGCGCAGCACCAGCGGCTCCGTCAGCGCGGCGGGATCGATGTCGGCCCCGGTCAGCACGGTGAAGGACCGGGCCTCCCCAGCCGTCAGGGACACCAGCATCTCGTCCACGACCGCGTCGGGGGCGACCCGGTCGGCCAGGATCGCGACGTCACGCGCCCTTCGCCGCGCTGTACATGGGCCCGGTATCGGCGCGGGCCTGCTGGTCGACGGGATGACCTACCGCGGCGCCAGCGGGAACGCGGGCGAGATCGGCCACAGCTGCCTGGCCGTGGACGGCCCCCGGTGCTGGTGCGGGGCCCGGGGCTGCGTTGAGGCCCTGGCCGGGCCCTCCGCCGTCGTCGTCGCCGCCCGCGCCGACGGGCAACTGGCCCGCGCGGCCGGCCTGGACGGCGGACCCGGG
>NZ_JBXUOY010000139.1:0-13449 GCF_057196705.1 Streptomyces sp. ATLC9
GCGCTGGAAGACCGCCCTGAACGCCTTCGACATCACCTTCGACGGCCGCCTGTCGGCAGCCCGTCAGTAACCCTCAACAACCTTGGTTACACCGCTCGTTTGACAGACCCTGCCCCGCGGCGTTCGATCTCCGCCTTCAACGCGACGAGGTTCTCCGGCTCTTCCTGCTTGCCCAGCGGCGAGACCTTGATCCACGGCTCACCGTGCCGGCGGACGATGTCCACCCCGCCCGTGATGCCCAGCTCCAGCGCCGTGTCGAAGCGGGTCAGGGCCTCGCGCAGCCTCTTCTGAAGGGCCCCGACGAACTTCTCCGGGTCCTGCGGCTGGCGGATCGCGTCGTAGTGCACATCGCGGTTGTCCTCGAAGTCCGGTGGCAGATCGTCCTCCGGGTTCCGCCACCGGTTCGCGCCCGGCACCCAGATCTCGCGGCGCCGCAGCGCATCCCGCAGCGCCACGAGCACGCACAGTTCGTACGGGATGCGCTCGACCCGGCCGCGCTCATCCACCACCGCCTTGCGCCACTCCTCGCGCACCACCCCCGCCAACGGAATCCTCTCCGCCTCGTCGAAGAATGCACCCTCCTTCGCGATGGGCTGGTCCAGGTACCGCTTGAGCAGGTCGATCGCGTCCATCACCGGCCGGTAGGCGGTGTTGTTGCACTTCAGCGCCAACGCGCCTAACAGCGGCGAGAGCATCCGCCGCCAGTGGTTGGAGTACGACGATCGCAGCACCGTACGCACCCGGGCCCGGTAGCGGGCCTCGTTCGCCGCGGCCTCCGCCGCCAGGGCCTTCAGCGTGGACTCCCCGGCCACCGGATAGATCACCTTGCGGACCGTGCCGCCCGGCTCGGCGACCGCCGCCTCCGCCAGCCGCAGCAAGATGCCCTCCTTGCCGCGAACCCGCTTGAGCTCCTTGTTGAACTCGCCCTCGACCTTCTTCTCCGCCCGCGTGTTGATCTTCTGCACGAGCTGGATGAACAGCTCCACCAGCGAGTCCGTGATCTCCGTCTCCCGGACATGGCACAGCGTGACCAGCAGCGTGTAGCGCACCGGGCCGGCCGCCGCCCGCAAATCCGAGGGGTACTCCCTCGACGCCCGTGCCCGCCAGGCGGCCACCAGCTTCTCCGACACGTCCCCGAACAGCTCCGGCGGCAGCTCCAGCGCACGGACCCGCTGGAGCTTGTTCACCTCCGTCAGAAGGCTGTCCAGCCCCAGCGCGCCCGGGTCGGCCTTCAACTCGGTGAAGAACGTGCCCCCGCCGCCCGTGCTGTCCTCGCTCGCCTCGGCGTCCTCGGCGATCAGGTCATCCAGCCGGGACCGGGTAGCCGCGGACAGCCGGCCCACCGTGGTCGCGCAGAACCGTTCCTCGAAGGTGCTGACCGCCGACCCCACCAGCCGGGCGATACGCCCCGGCGTCGGCGGCTCCAGCCGGTCCTTGCGGCAGCGGGCCACCACCGCCTCCGCCAGCCTGTCCCGCGACAGCTCCACCCCGCACAGCTCCACCGCCAGCCACTCGGCGAGCTGGGCCTGGTCCTCCGCCGTGCACTCGCGGAAGCCGAACGCGCCTCGGATCTCCACCCGGTGCCGCTTGATCGCCCGCCCCGCCCAGTCGTACGCGGCCCACTCCTCGGCGGGCACCTTCACCTGCTGGGCGACGTACGACACCGCCGGCACCGGGATCTCCTCAGCGTTCTCCGGGAACCGGGCCTCCACCTCGAAGAACTTCAGCAACAGCGCAAACCCCAACCGGTTCGCCCCCGACTTGTTCCGCAGACCCTCCTGGTCCTCCTCCAGCAGCGTCCAGACCTCGATCAGGTCCTCCGGCTCCCACTCCCGCCGCACCCCCGGGCTCCTTCCGGTCGTCATGACCGGACCAACCTCGCCGAGCACGGCCCCCGATGAACCCAGAAGATCGAAAACGCTGACAAGCGCACCCCAGATCCGCTACAGAGAGCTACTTGTCACTTCGCGGCAGCTTCGGGAGAACAGGGCCGATGCGCTCGACGGCTTGCCTCAAGCCGTCCCGCCCCTGCGGCGGCAGCAGCCCCACGCGTTCCTCGATCACTCCCGTGATCTCCCACCCGAACGCCTCGGCGTGCTTCGTGCACTCCTCGCGAGGGCCCGTGATGTCCATGCTGGGAGCGCCGCACAGATAGACCACGCAGCGGAACCGCTCGGTCCTCGCGACCTCGGCGGACACACCGACCTCACCCGGCGCGACGCCCACCGCCGCGTCCGCCAGTGACCGGCGCAGCCGCAGTTCGCCTTCGGTTCGGCGGGCCCTGGGCCGTTTCGACCCGCTCTGGACACTGATCATGCGCCAATCGTGCTCGCTTGACGACATACAGTGAAGTGACGAGGCGTAGGACCTGACGAGGTGGCCGGACCCCGGCCCGTTGGTAGGTCCAGACGCCCGGGGAGGAAGGGGACAGCCGCGGAATCCGAGCGCACTCGACGCGGCCCTCGCGGGGAACACTTCCGTCTCACGGTCGGCCTTGAGCCCAAGCCTGGACCGCCCAGGGAGACAACGATCCCGCCGAGGCATTTCTGCGGGAGTGCGCGGCTCAGTAGGCGTACAGCGCCGTGGTGTCGAGCACGGTGCCGATCGGTTCGCCCACCGGCACCGGTTCCCCGAACTCGCTCTCGCGCAAGGCCCGGTAGCGCTCGCCTACCGGCCCGGAGCAGTGCCGCGAAGGGAGCCCGCCCGGGAGTCACACGGGCTGTCCGGCGATCCCCGGCGCCGTCCTCGGGCCATGGCCGCGCGTACGGCGGCGGCCTTGCGGCGTACGTCCACAGCCTGTGCGTCGTCCTGTGCGCCGCCGGAGCCGTCGCGGCGCTCCCCGCCCCGGCACTCCCGGCACAGTCCGCCGGGCAGGGCCCCCGGCCGGCCCGGCGCGCCGCACACCGTGCACTCCACCAGCCGCAGGGTGCGACGGCGTACCGGCGGGGGCGGCGGGATCTTGTGCTCCAGCCGCCAGGCGGCCACGGCGCGGGGCGAGTGCACGCCCTCGCCGGGCAGCCCGGCCGTCAGCGCCTCGACCACCTGCCGCTCCCCGGCGCCCCGGGCGAACCACTGGGCCACCAGCGGCGCCAGTTCCTCGCAGTCGGCCGCCGACAGGCCCATGCGCGGATCGGCCTCCCCCAGCCGCGCCAGCGTCCCGTAGGCCCGCGACCGCTCCGGCCGCTCCGGCTGTTCCTGTGCGCTCTCCGGCTCCGGCTCCGTCCCCGCCGGGGCGGTCCCCTCCTCCGGAGCGGCTTCCCCGGCGGTCTCCCGGACGGCCCCCGGCACGGCGGCTCCCGTCTCCGCGAAGAAGCCCGCCCACCAGGTGTCGGAGCGCGGGACACGCGAGAAGTACGTCCGCGTCACCCACTGGCCGCACCCCGGCGGACGCTCCCGCACCCGCCTGAGATGCCCGGCCGCCGACATCTGCCGGAGCGCCGTGCCGACCGCCTGCTGGCCGTAGGGCAGCCGCGCGGCCAGCGCCTTGATGGAGATGTCGGCGCCCTCGGGCAGCCGGTCGATGTACGCGGCGACGGCCGCGGCCCGGGGCTTCAGCTCCGCGAAGTCGTCCTTGCGGCGCGGCCGTTGTCCGGGGACGTGCCGCTTTCCGTAGCCGGAAACGGCCATCGGATGCTCGCCGGAGGACGCGGAAAAGCTACAGTGGCTCTCAGCCATGGGATCGTTTTCCTTCTAGTTTGTCGATCTCGTTGGTCAGGCCCCCGGAGGTGTTCGCAGCACCTGTCGGGGGCCGTTGCCTGTGCGGGACGCAACGCCGCATCGCCACGCCGAAGCGTGGCGCTCCGGTCACAAAAAGTCAACTCGCCTGCTCAACGCCTCACTCGCGGAGGGAGGGCGGGTGGGTCTGCGACCCACCCGTTCCACTGATAGGGCGCTCGGATCCCGCGTCCCGGAACCCGAGATCCGGTAGGAGTAGGGGCATGACCTCCACCAGTGACGAGCCCGCCGGGCTGCCGTTCCCGATGCCGCAGGCCGAGTATCTGGCCACCCTGCCCAAGGCCACCGTCTACGCCTGCGTGTACTTCACCGACGAGCGCGGGCGGCCGGTGCAGCTGCGTTCGGTGTACGGCAGACGGGTGTGGCAGCTGCCGGGCGGCGACATGGATCCGGGCGAGGACCCGTTCCAGGCGGCGGTGCGGGAGACGTACGAGGAGACCGGGCTGCGGATCGAGCGCCCCTGCCCGCTGATGCTGGCGCACTACATCCGCTCCGACCCGGCCGAGGCGCCGCTGGCGAAGGTCGGCTTCTGCTTCGACGGCGGCGTCCTCGGCGACGAGGAGATCGCCTCCATCCGGCCGGATCCGGAGGAGCACGACCGCTGGGCGGTGGAGGACTGGCCCGTCTGGGAGCGGCTGATGACGCCCGAGGGCTACCGGCGGCTGGCCGCCCTCGCCGAGGCCCGACGCACCGGCCGCGCGGCCCTGCTGGTGGACGACCCGGTCCTCGGGGGGCCGGCCTGACGGGCGCGGCCGGGCCGGCGGCCTGGGTGACGGCTTGACGGCGTGACGGCTTGACGGCGTCGGCCGCCGGGGGTCAGTCGAACCAGCGGTCGCGGGCCAGTTCGGCGACCCGGGAGGGGTCCTCCAGCAGGGCGGCGGCCTCGAAGCGGCGCGGCCACTGGCCCGCCGCCCAGGCCAGACCGGCCGCGACGCCCTCGACGGTGGCGGCGTGGAGGGTGCCGTCGGGGGTGAGCCGCCAGTCCAGCTCCACGCCGGCGAGGACGAGTTCGTCGTGCTCGACGTAGGTGGCCGGGGCGCCGGGGAGCAGGACGCGCACCGCGTCGGGCACCTCGCGCACCTCGCCCGCCGCGGCGTCCGGGGCGGGCAGACCCGCGCCGACGGTCTCGCTCAGGCGGCGTACGTCGAGGACGGCGGCCAGGGCGGCGGCCAGGGCCGGGCGTACCGGCAGCAGCGGGCGGCCGGTGGCCAGGGGCAGCAGGTCGGGGGCGTCGGCGACCAGCGCGTCGGCGGCGTCCACCGGGTGTACCCCGCCGTCGGCCACGGCGCGCAGTTCGTCCGGCAGGGTGACCTCGTCCGGGTCCAGCTCCGCCAGCAGGCTGTACAGACCGTGGAGTTGGGCGGGGGTGACGGGCAGTTCGGGGTCGGCGAGGCGGCCCAGGAGTTCGGAGGCGCCGCCGGGTTCGTCCAGCAGGGCGGCGGCGGAGGTGCGGATGCCCAGGGCGCGCAGCACCTGCTCGTCCAGGCCCGAGGTGGCGGCGGGCGCCTCCTCGTACAGGCCGGCCAGCAGCGGGTCGCCGCCGGCCGCGCGCAGTCCGGCGGGGCGGCGGCCGTCCAGGACGGGGTGGTCGCGCAGCCACCAGGCGGTGTAGGGGCGGACGGTCCCGACGGTGCCGTCCGGCAGCAGGACGCGCACCGGGGTGGTGAGCGCGTCGCGCAGCGGGGGGCGGGAGAGCATCCGCAGGGCGCGCGGCCAGTGGTCGTCGTCGACGAGGTCCAGGTCGCGTACGGCGAGCAGTTCGGAGACCACCGGCGGGACGGCCGTTTCGGGCAGGGTGTCGAGGACGTCCTCGCACCACACGTCGACGGCGTCCAGCAGACCGGCGTCGTCGGGTTCGGGGAAGTCGGTGTCGCGGGGCTCGAGTTCGTCCGGGTCCAGGACGACGTCGGTGGCGCGCACCAGGGTGAAGTCGGCGAGCACGCCGGCCGCGGCGAGGGTCTCCTCACCCCACCGCTCGGCCAGTTCGGCGTCGCAGGCGGGCAGTTCGCCCTCGCGGATGACGCGCTCGAAGGCGCTGCCGGGAAAGACGAGTTCGGCGGCCGGGGCGAGTTCGCCGTCCTCGTCGGGGAGGGCGAGGGCGCCCAGCCAGGGCTCGTCGCCGGGTGTGAGGCGTGCGTCGCGGACGAGGGTGAGGACGGTGTCGGCCAGTTCCTCGGCGTCCAGGGGGCCGCTGTCCTCGTCCTCGTCGCCGTACCAGCTCTCCTCGGCCTCCAGCGAGGCGGCGACGGCCGCCCGTACCTGCGGGGTGGTGAGCACCGCGCGGGGTGTGGCGGGGGTGGCGCCCAGCCTCTCCAGCAGGGGGTGCGCGGCGTCGGGGTGGGCGACCTTCAGGCCGAGGCGGGTCAGCGAGCCGGCGCCCGTGGTGCCGGGCAGGGGCAGCAGCACCCGGCGCGGTCCGATGGTGGTGCGGCCGTCGGCGAGGGGGACGGGCAGGCCGGTGAGCCGGTCGGGGTCGGTGCCGGCGAGGGCGTCGTACAGCCTGCGCCACCAGGACGGTTCCCGTTCCACGCCGGCCAGCCGGTCGATCAGCTCGCCCAGCGGCGCCCGGGGGACGCCGAGGGTGCGCAGTTCGGTGCGGCGTTCCAGTCCGGCGGGCAGCAGGGCGGGGAACAGCTCGGCCAGGACGGCGACCGTGCCGGCCCCGGCACCCTCGGCGATCTCGGCGTCGGCGGGGCGCAGTGCGTGGGGTCCGCCGCTGTCGTCGTCGGTGGCGGCGCTCGCCAGGAAGGGGGTGCGCCGCAGCCGCTCCAGGACCAGGCGGCGCAGTTCGCCGTCGAGTTCGGCCCTGCCCAGCGGGCCGGGCACGAGGCCGACGGTGCCGGTGGCGACCGGCCGCCAGTCGCGCAGCAGGGTGGCGTAGACGTCGGCGGCGCGCTCCAGCAGGAAGTCGGCCAGCGGTCCGGGGGCGACGTGGCGGCGGGAGGGGTCCAGCGGGAAGGAGGCGATGAGCAGGGCGGGCAGGCCGATCGGCTCGTCGGTGGGGGTGGGGGCGTGGACGACGGGCGCGGTGCGGACGGGGGCGGGGGCGCCGCCGGCGTCGACGGGAACGGCCCAGGTGACCGACCAGTACGGCCGCCGCCGCTCCTCGACGGGGCGGTCGGCGAGCAGGGCGGGGTCGGTGCGTCCGGCGTCGGCGGCCACGCGCCAGCGGGTGGCGCCCTCACCCCCGGCACCGGCCGTGCCGCTGTCCTCGACCACGACGTGGGCGCCGTCCTGGCGGCGGGTGAGCGTACGCACACCGCCGTCGGTCTCGATCACGACCTCGGTCAGGCCGGGGAGGGTGAGCAGCAGGGCGTCGTCGACCGCGGTGAGCAGCCGGGCGGCCAGTTCCTCGGCGGCGCCGTCGCGCAGCGGCAGCACGACGGCCGTGTCGTAGCCCCGGGGTGCGGTGCCCTGGGCGGGCATCGGCAGGCGCAGCAGGGGGACGTGGCCCTCGCGGCGGCGCAGCTCGTCGGCGAGGCCGGGGTTGCGGGCGGCGGCCTCGGCGGCCGTCTCGCGGGCCTCGGCCAGCGACCAGCGGGCGCCGCCGGTGCGGCAGACGATGGCGGGTTCGTCGCTGACGGCCAGGACGGCGGCGAAGCCGACGCCGAAGCGGCCGACGGGGCCCGCCTGAGGACCGTCCCCCGCCTCCTCGTCGCGTTTGGCGGAGGCGCGCAGGGTGGACAGGGACTCCACGCCTGCCGCGTCCAGGGGCGCCCCGGTGTTGGCGGCCACCAGCACCTTGCCGCGCAGGGTGAGCCGCAGCCGTCCGGGGACGCCCGCGCGGGCGGCGGCGTCGGCGGCGTTCTGCGCCAGCTCGACCACCAGCCGGTCGCGGTAGCCGCCCAGGGCCAGGTCCTCCTCCGCGTTGGCGTCCTCGCGGAAGCGCGCGGGGGAGGCCGTCCAGGCGTCGAGTACACCGCGGCGCAGCCGGGCGGTGTCGAAGGGGTCCGCTCCGTCGTCCGTGCCCTGTACCAGCACCGTGCCGCTCACGTGTCCGTCTCCTCCGCCACGTCCAGTCACGGGACGAGTCCGATTGCCTGTCTGCGGGCGACGGTACTGCGTCCGGCGCGCCCGGTGCGCGCCGGGCCGCCGGTGGCGCGGGTCGGCCGCCCGCCCGCGACCCGGCGAAGGGGCGATTCCGGACATTGGGGTATACAGGGAGGAAAGGGAATCGCGTCTCGGTCCACGCTCCCGTCCGGCGGGAGCGTGGCGGACAGGAGGACCCGATGGGTACGAGGGTCACGGCCGCTGCACGGGCTTCTGCTGGAAGCCCGGGTCCCGGGGCGGGTGCGTGATGCGCAGCCGTTTCGAGCCCGACCGGCGGCTCACCGGGCGCATGGTGCTCACGATGTTCCTGCTCGGGCTGCTGTACGTGGGATTCGTCGCCGTGCTGATCGTGCTGCTGGACTCCCTCGTGCTGGTCGTCGTCATCGCCGCCGTCCTGCTGGGCGCGCAGTTCTGGTTCTCCGACCGGATCGCCCTGTACGCCATGCGCGGCCGCCTGGTCACCCCGGAGGAGGAGCCGCGGCTGCACGGGGTGGTCGACCGGCTGTGCGCCACCGCGGACATGCCGAAGCCGCGGGTCGCCGTCTCCAGCATGGACCTGCCCAACGCGTTCGCCACCGGGCGCGACGCGGACCACGCCGTGGTCTGCGTGACCACCGGGCTGACGCGGCGCCTGGAGACCGAGGAACTGGAGGGCGTTCTCGCCCACGAGCTGTCCCATGTGGCCCACCGCGACGTGGCGGTGATCACCATCGCCTCGTTCCTGGGGGTGCTGGCCGGGCTGGTCGTCCGCTTCGCCTTCTACTCCCAGCTGTTCGGCGGGGGCCGCCGCGACCAGAACACCGCCGCCGTGTTCGCGATGGTCATGCTGGTCTCCGCGGTCGTGTACGCCCTCAGCTTCCTGCTCATCCGGGCGCTGTCGCGCTACCGCGAGCTGGCCGCGGACCGCGCGGCGGCCATGCTCACCGGGAAGCCCTCCGCCCTGGCCTCGGCGCTGACCAAGGTCAGCGGGGACATCGCCCGGATCCCCACCCGGGACCTGCGCACGGCCCAGGCGTTCAACGCGTTCTTCTTCACTCCCGCCCTCGGGGCCGGCAGCGCGGTGGCCGGGCTGTTCTCCACCCATCCCAGCCTGGACCGCCGCCTGGAGGCGCTGGCGGAGATCTCCGAGCGGCTGGGCGGCGAGGCGCCCTGAGGACCGGATCCGGGAAGGAGTCGCCGTGGGTCTGCTGGACGTCCTGTTCGGCCGGAGCAAACCGGCCCGGCCCGATCTCGACCGGCTCTTCGGCCTGCCCTCGGCGGCGATCACCCTCCAGGCCGCCGCGGGCCTGACCCCCACCGGGGCGGGCTCGGTGTGCTTCGCGAGCGTCGAGGGCGGCGCCTTCACCCGGATCCGGCAGGAGGTGGAGACCCTGCTGGGCGCGGACTCCGGGCGCGGGGGCGGGGCGGTGGAGTTCAGCGAGGACGGCTACGGGTACTCCTGGCTGCTCTCGCGCCGCGCCCCCGAGGAGCTGCCCTCCCTGGTCAACGACCTGCACGCGGTGAACACCACACTGCAGGGCAGCGGCTTCGGCCCGCAGCTGCTGTGCTCGCTGGTCGCCTTCCGCGCTCCCGGCCAGCATCCCCTGGCGCTGGTCTACCTCTACAAGCGCGGCACCTTCTACCCCTTCGCCCCGCTGCCCGGCCAAAAACGCGACAACCCGCTGGAGCTCCAGGTCAGGGCGGCTCTCCAGGAGGACCTGAACATCGAGCCGGACCTGGGCCGCTGGTTCCCGCTCTGGGGCGCCCCGGGTCTGTGAGCCCGTGACGGCGGCCGGGCGCCGCCGCGGTCCTGACCCGCGACCTGAGCCGCGACCCGAGCCGGCGGGACGCCGGCCGGGTGATGGGGGTGTCGTTCCAGCGGGTGTCGCGGTTGCCCGGTCCGGCATCCGCGGCCCACCGGACGAGCCGGAGGGAGAGGCCCCGCACCGGACGCCGGGTCCAGCGCTGGCCCGGCCCCGCCGGGGCCGGGACGATCAGCCTCGCGGCGGTCCGGAACCCGCTACGCCTCCGGGGCGCCCGCGCCGCCGCCCAGGGGCATCTCGTCCACCCTCGTCTCGTCGATCACCGGCGCCGGGGGGCGCGGCGTCTTCGGCATGACGGCCGCCTCCGAGTGGCCGCCGCAGCCGAAGGCGAGGGAGACCACACGGCCGTCGGCCGGGGAGAACTCGTTGGCGCACACCCCGAATGCCTGGCGCAGCGAGCCCGCCATCGGCACCAGGAAGCCGCAGCTCATGCAGGAGGCGGGGGCCGCCTGCGCCACGGGCGTCCGGGGGCCGAACTCCTCCTCCCAGCGGTCGGCGGCCTCGTGCAGGCCCTGACGGGACAGGACCCGGGGGCGGCCCATTCCGATCTCCTCGGCGACCGCCGCGATGCTGCCGCGCGCCGGGGCGCCGGGGAGCTCGCCGGGCTCGCTGGTGACGACGTCGGCGTCCTCGGCCTCGGCCGGGCCCTCGGCGCCGGCCTCCTCCCAGGCGGACTCGACGACCGCCGCGTGCGGGGAGGGTTCGCCGCCGCCGGTGTGGCCGGGCTCCAGGCGCGGGTCGTCGGCCTCGGTGGGCAGCAGGTCGCCGGGGCCGAGGTCGCCGGGGCGCAGGCGTTCGCTCCAGGGCACCCACTCGGGGGCGAGCAGCGCGTCGGGGCCGGGCAGCAGCACCGTCTCGTCGACGGTCACCGCCCGTGCCCGCGAGGCCCGCGCGACGGTGGCGGCCCAGCGCCAGCCGCGGTAGCCCGGCTCCAGGCACTCGAAGAAATGCGTGACGACGCGGTCCCCGTCTGCGACGGCACCCAGATGGTCGCCGACCCGGCCGGGGAAAGCGGCCTCCCTCGCCGCCTCCCGAGCCAGTTCAACCGCCTCGGCGCACAGGCGATCAGGGGTACGGCCTCGCATCGCAGCACTCACAAGAATCGATTCTCTCCTACGCCGTTTCGCGAGTGCGCCTACCGTACGCCCAGGTCAGACAGGTGAGGACGGAGCGGACCGGCGGACCGCTGCGACGTCCGGACCCGAGCTTTCCCGCCGGGCGGAGCGCACCATCCCTCCACGCTACCCCACGCACGCGCACCATCGACCGTCGCACCTTCGACCACAACGTTCAGCCGAAGGAGCCGGGCTAGGCGGCGGGCGGTGGGGCAGACTGACGACGTGGCTGCCTTGAGGACGCCCCAGCACGGCGAGGGGCGATTGCGACGTACGGCGCGGGCGATCGCCCGCGCCGTACACACGCCTCCCCGCGCGCTGGGCAGGCGCATCCGGAAGGCCACCCACGCCCAGGGGGCCGGCGAGTCCGGGCTGGGCAAGCTCATCGAACTGCACGCGGTGAACTCCGCGGGTGACATGATGATCACCGTCGCCCTGGCCTCCACGATCTTCTTCTCCGTGCCCACCGGCGAGGCGCGCGGGCGCGTCGCGCTCTACCTGGCCGTCACCCTGGCCCCCTTCGCCCTGCTGGCGCCGGTCATCGGGCCGCTGCTGGACCGCATCCCGCACGGGCGCCGCGCCGCGATGGCCGGGTCGATGCTGGGCCGGGCGCTGCTGGCGCTGAGCATGGCCGGGGCGGTGGCCACCGGCAGTCTGGAGCTGTATCCGGCGGCGCTGGGGGTGCTGGTGGCCTCCAAGGCGTACGGGGTGGTGAGATCGGCGGTCGTGCCCCGGCTGCTGCCGCACCGGATCTCGCTGGTGAAGGCGAACTCGCGGGTGACGCTCGCCGGGCTGCTGGCCACCGGGGCCGCGGCCCCGGTGGGGGCCGCGCTGCACAGCCTGGGGCCGTCCTGGCCGCTGTACGGGGCCTTCACCGTCTTCGTCATCGGCACGTTCCTGTCCTTCTCGCTGCCCCACAAGGTGGACTCGGCCAAGGGCGAGCGGCGGGCCCTGCTGACCGCCTACGAGGCCGCGCACAGCCAGGACGGCGCCGACGGCGGCGCCGACACCGGCGGGAACGCGACCGGGAACGCGACCGGGGGCGCCGCGAGAAAGGGCGGCAGCGGTGGCGACGGAGGCGGCGGCAAGGACGGGAATGGGAACGGGAACGGCGGCAAACCCCGGCGGCCCGGTCTGCGCACCGTCGGCGCCTCCGTGTTCAACGCCCTGCTCGCCAACTCCTCCCTGCGCGCCCTGTCCGGCTTCCTCACCTTCTTCCTCGCCTTCATGCTGCGCGAGCACCCCCTGGCCGGCCTGGACCCCGTGGTCTCGCTGGGGGTGGTGGCCGTGGCTGCGGGCGGCGGCAACGCGCTGGGCACGGCGCTGGGCGCCTGGCTGCGCGACCGCGTGCCGGAGGCGATCATCGCGTCGGTGCTGGCGCTGGCCCTGGCCGCCACCGCGGTGGCGGCGGTGCTCTACGGCACGGTCACCGTGCCCGTCGTCGCGGCCGTCGCCGGGCTGGCGCAGGCGCTGGGCAAGCTGTCGCTGGACGCGCTGATCCAGCGGGACGTGCCGGAGCTGGTGCGCACCTCCGCGTTCGCCCGCTCCGAGACCCTGATGCAGATGTCGTGGGTGGCCGGCGGCGCCGTCGGGATCGCGCTGCCGCTGATCGGGCCGGTCGGCATGGGGGTGGCCGGGGTGATCGTGGCGGTGGGCGCGCTCGCCACCGTCAGGCCCCTGTTGTCGGCCGCACGGCACGGCACGCCCCACCCGCGCGTCGCCTGAGTGGAACCGCCGGGTAGCCTGCCTGCTATGACCCACACGATCTCCCGGGGCAAGGGCAGCCGCACCATCCGCACTGCCGTAGCCATCGGTGCGGCCTCCCTCGGGCTCGTCGCCCTCTCCGCCTGCGGAGAGAAGCCGACTCCCCGAGCGACCGTGACCGTCGGTTCCGACAGCATGTCCACGGAAGCCGCCTGCTACGAGGACAACGGCAAGATCTCGCAGGAGCGGGTGCTCTCCTGCGCCGAGGAGGACGCCGACACCTCCATCAGCGTCGACCAGGGCGACCTGCTGCGCATCGGCGTGGACCCCGAGATCGCCGAGGACGGCTGGGTGCTGTTCCTCAACGGCCAGCCCGCGGTCACGGACCGGATCACCAAGACCTACCGCAGCTTCTCCGGTGACGCCTTCTTCCAGAACGGCGGCGAGCAGGGCGGCGAGGCGCGGTCGGTGCGGCTGAGCATCGTCGAGTACGACGGCAGCGACTACCGGGGCGTGTGGAACTTCGAGCTCGAGCGGGAGAGCGAGGGCTGAGCACCGCACCGGCCCGCCGTCCCGCCGTGTCCGCCGTACGGACCGCGCCGGTCCTGGTCGTCACGGCCGTGCCCGCCGAGCGTGACGCGGTGGCGGTCGCCTGCGCGCCCGCGGGCATCGACGTGCTGGTCGCGGGCGCCGGGCCCGCCGCCGCGGCGGCCCGTACCGCCGTGGCGCTGGAGCGGGGTTCGGCGCGGGGACGCCCGTACGGCCTGGTGGTCTCGGCGGGCATCGGCGGCGGCTTCACCCCGTCGGCCCCGATCGGCTCGGTGGCCGTCGCCTCCGAGATCGTCGCCGCGGACCTGGGCGCCGAGACCCCGGCCGGGCCCGAGCCCTTCGCCTCGGTGGCCGAGCTGGGCTTCGGCACCACCACCCGTCTGCCGCCCGAGGCGCTGTCGCGGGCCGTCGCCGAGGCGGCCGGCGCGGCGCTGGGCCCGGTGCTGACGGTCTCCACGGCCACCGGCACCGCCGAGCGGGCCGCGCTGCTGGCC
>NZ_JBXUOY010000140.1:0-13432 GCF_057196705.1 Streptomyces sp. ATLC9
GGCGGCGACCAGGCGACCGGCCGGGGCCCGTCGCGCCGCCGGCCGGCGGTTCCCGCGGGTCAGCCCCCCGCCCCGCGGCCGGCGAACACCCGTTCCTCGATACGGGAGCGCACCTCGGCGGTCAGACGCGACAGGGCCTCGGAGGCGACGGGCTCCGGCGGTACCGGATCCACCACACGCCGCGCCTCATCGGGCAACCGGGCCAGGTCGGCCTCGAACCGCTCGCGGACGGCCGTCAGGGTCGAGGGGGCCGCGACGCGACGGCCGCCGGTCATCACCGTCTCCAGCAGCGGTTCGGCGCCGGGCGGCGGAGCCTCGTCCCGCAGTCCGACGACATCGGCGAAGCCCGGGCCGCGGAAGACCTGCTTGGCCCCCGGGGCGGTCACCTTGGCCGCCGACAGCTTCATCACCGGCCGGCCCTCGTAGGACACCAGCTTGTAGGCGGAGTCCAGATAGGGGGCGTCGGCCGAGACCCCGACACGGGTGCCCACGGCGTAGGTGTCGATCGGGGCGCCCGAGCGCACCAGGCGGTCGACGCCGTACTCGTCCAGGCCTCCGCTGGCGGTGATCCGCACCTCCTCCAGCCCGGCCCCGTCCAGGACCCGCCGCGCGCGTACGGCCAGCTCCCCCAGATCACCGCTGTCGAGCCGGACGGCGCAGCCGGGCCCGTACCCCAGGTCGCGCAGCACCCGTGCCGCCGTCCGCACGCCCTCCTCGGTGTCGTAGGTGTCCACGAGGAAGGTCACCGGTCCCGGATGGACCCGGGCGAAGGCGCGGAACGCCGCCTCCTCGTCCTCGTACGCCTCAACGAAGGAGTGCGCCATGGTGCCCACGGCCGGGATGCCGTAAGCGGCGGACGCGGCCACATCACTGGTCCCGGCGAAACCCGTCAGAGCGCCGAGCCGGGCCATGCGCAAGCCCGCCTCGACCCCGTGGGTGCGGCGCAGCGAGAAGTCCACCACCGGACGGCCGGCGGCGGCCAGGACGCAGCGCGCGGCCTTCGACGCGACGGCCGTCTGGTGGCTGAGCTGGTTGAGCAGGCAGGTCTCCACCAGCTGCGCCTGCGGCAGCGGCGCGGTCACCTCCAGCAGCGGCTCGCCCGCCAGCGCGATCCGGCCCTCGGGCACCGCCCGCACCTCACCGGTGAACTCCAGCCCCCGCATCGGCTCCAGGTCCTCCGCCGGGCGGTGCAGCGCCTCGGCGAAGGCGGCGGCCTCGCTCGCGCCCACCCGCAGCCCCTCCAGGTACGACAGCGCCGACTCCAGCCCCGCCGCCACCAGGAAGCCGCGGTGCGGCGGCAGCTTCCGCACGAACAGACTGAAGACGGCCTCGCCGGTCATGTCCTCGCGCAGATAGGCCAGGGCCATGCTCACCTCGTACAGGTCCGTGGTGAGCGCTCCGGGGACGGTCATCTGTCCGGTCATGTCCGCATCCTCCTTCCGTGCGCGGCCCGGCGCACTTCCACACGGCGCACCTCCGCGAGGAGCTCTGCCGCCCCGTCCGTCAGCCCGGCTCCATGTAGGGGCGGCGGAAGGCCGGTACGGGCCCGGCACCGTACGGGTACACGGCCGCCAGCGCCTGGTCGGCGGCCACCCGGAGCGGGCCGGAGGTGTCCACGGTGACGGCCTCCGGCCACGGCGCCTCCCGCCGCGCCATCGCGGCGGCCACCTCCGCCCCGGCGTCGGACACCCCCGGCTCGCGGCCTGCCAGCCGGGAGGCGGCCACATCGCCCGGCGTCCGGCAGTGCAGGGCCACCAGCTCCGCACCGGCGCGCTCGGCGGTTCGCCGGGCCGCCTCCCGCTGCTCCGGGTCCGTCCAGCTCGCGTCCAGCACCACCGACTCGCCCGAGGGCAGCAGGGCGGCCGCGCGGTCCAGCAGGGCCGCGTAGGCGGCACGCGTCCGTTCGGGCGTGTACAGGCCCTCGCCATAAGGGGCGGGCGCCGGCCGCTCGGCCGGGATGCCCGCCAGCTCCTTGCGGACGCGGTCGCTGCTGAGCAGAGTGACGCCCATCCGGTCCGCCAGGGCCCCCGAGAGGGTGGACTTGCCGCGGCCCGGCAGTCCGCCGACCAGGACCAGGCGTACGGCGGAGGCACGCAGGTGGCGCAGGGCCGCGGCCACCAGCCCCCGCGCCTCCCCCCACGCCTCGGGCGCGCCCTGGACGGCCTGGATGAGGGAGACCTTGGCGCGGACGAAGGCGCGGTAGGCCACGTAGTGGTGCCACAGGGAGAGCGGCGCGGGATCCCCGGAGTACTCGCTGTAGCGGGCCAGGAAGAACGCCGCCGCGTCCGGCGCGCCCAGTTGCTCCAGGTCCATCGCCAGGAACGCCGCGTCGTCCAGGCCGTCGACGCGGCGCAGCCGGTCGTCGAATTCCAGGCAGTCCAGCACGCGCGGGCCGTCGTCGAGGCAGAAGACGTCCTCGGCCCGCAGGTCGCCGTGCCCGTCGACGACCCGGTTCCGGCGGATGCGCGTCTCGAACAGCACCTCGCGGCCGCCGAGGTAGCGGCGCACCAGCCGCTCGGCCTCGGACACCCCCTCGGGCAGTTCGACCGCGCCCTCGAGGGCGCGGACCCCGGCGAAGTTCGCCTCCCAGCGTTCGGCGAGCGCGTCCCGGGTGCCCTCGCGTACCACCTCCGGACCGCGCGGGGAGTCCGCGTGCCGCGCCGCCAGCAGCCGTGCCACGGCCCGCAGCGGCTCCCGCACGTCCGCGCCCCGGCGCACCAGGGCCGCCAGCCGGCGCTCGGCCGGCATACGGCGCATCACCACGACCGGCTCGGGCCCGCCGCCCCCCTCCTGTCCGGAAGGGGGGTCGAAGGGGCAGTGGACCTCCGCGAGCCCCAGGTAGACGTCGGGTGCGAAACGGCGGTTGAGGTCGATCTCCCGCTCGCACCCCCGCCGCCGGGCGGCCAGGGTGGTGAAGTCCACGAACCCCAGGCCGACCGGCTTCTTGAGCTTGTAGGCGCGGTCCTCGAGGAAGAACAGCACCGCCGTGTGGGTCTCGTGGACCTCCGCCCGCGGTGGGCGGGGGCCGGAGGTCGGGGGTGTGGTCATCCTGTGGCTCCCTGGCTGCCGTCGAGCGTGCCGAAGTCGTGCCGTACTCCCCACCGGGCGGCGGCCGCCGCCCGGTGGGGAGTACCGGGGAGACGGCCGAGGAAACCCGCACCCGTCCGGGCCGGGGCGCGGGCCGTGCACCGTCCGATGGAAGCCCCGTGGCACCGGGGTTACCGTGGGAGGAGGAGGCCGGAGGCGTGTTCACCGCGCGCCCCGGAGGCGTCGGCGGTGCCGGGTGGACGGGGAACGCCACGGGAAGGCGCGGCCGCGGAGGCCGCGCCGCGCGCCGGCACCGGACCGGGACGAACGCGTCCGGACCGCACCGGACCGCACCACCCCAGGGAGCAGGCGATGGCTCACACACAGGACTGGAAGGTCAGCCTCCACCTCTCCGAGGAGGAAGGCATGACGAAGGCCCACGCGGTCATGGATCTCGGGGGCACGGAGATCAGCGGGCAGGGCGTCGCACGGCGCAACCCGCACGACAGGGACATCCCCGAGATCGGCGACGAACTCGCGGCGGGACGCGCGATGAACGACCTGGCGCAGAAGCTGCTGAGCGTCGCGCGCACCGACATCGAGGGCGTCGCGCACCCCGGGCCCTGACCTCTGGCCTCCGGCACCCCGCGCCGTTTGCCGAGTGAGGTGCTCGACATCGAGCCTTGGCGCACCGTACCGGGTCCGGCCTGGTCAGTCCCGGCCGGCTGCGCCCGGCTCCCCGCGGTGGTGCAGATGGCGGACGTGGGCGTCGGGCCCGGGGAACACCAGCGAGACCCGGCCGGTGTCCGACCAGCGCACGTCGTACGGCGGTGTCCCGTCGCCGTGGTGCAGCCCGACGATCTCGCCGTCCCGCCGGGCGATGCCCGTGGCGGGGCTCTCGATGATCAGCTCGTCTCCCAGTTCCGCGTGCATGCTCGTCACCGCTCTCCGAACTCTCCAGCGCCCGCACCCAGATGCCGTGGTCCGGCCCCCGGGCGCCCCGGGACCCCCCCCGGCCCCCCGCAGCCCCGTACCCGCAACCGGTTGGTGGAATTCCGCTGGCGGTCTCCGTTCCGGATGTGCTGACGCGGCCCGGCGGCGGGCGGGACGTGGAGACGGTGAGGGCCGACGGGGCCTGCTCGGGGCCGGGTCAGTTCGGGGAGTAGGTCAGGCAGTCGGCCGTGCCGCGCAGGGCGCCCACCGAGATGCCGGTCGCCTGGCACTCGAAGTCGGTGTTGTGCCGGCAGTCGGACATCTTGCAGGCCCCGACGTGCGCGGTGGCCTCCGGGCTGCCGCCCTTGCGCGGGGCGGTGAAGAACGTGTCGCATTGGGCCTGCTGGGGGTCGCCGACGGTGATGGCGAGCGCGTGGCAGGCGTGCTCCCTGTTGTACGCGCAGGGCTCCACGGCGCATTCGGTCACAGCGGGCATCTCCATGGATCTCTCCAGTGCTCTTCGGGTGTCCTCGGGCGCTTCCGGTGTCCGGGGCGGTCGGCCCGGGTGAGGGCCGCCCGAGGCGGAGACCTTCCCGGCCGGCGGTGGTGCCTGCCTCCGGAGCACCGCAGTTCACCCGATGGGCGGAGTGGGGAGAGACCGTCTGGCCCTTGTGCCCATGAATAGTGTGCCAAGCAGTTCATATCGCAGACTTCTTGGAGACCAAAAAGATCACCCGGACCGGACGTCCCGAGGCGGGGCAGCGGCCCACCCGGGTGAACCGATACCTTTGGGCAGAGGCTCTGGGGCCTGACGGAAGGACCGGTGGGCATGGGGAGCGAGAAGGACGCAGGGCGTCTGCCCCGGCTGCAGTTGGACGAGTTGCTGGACGAGCTGCAGGCTCGCGTCGACGCGGTGCGCGGCACCCGGGACCGGGTGCACAGTCTGCTCGAGGCCGTGATGTCGGTGGGGCAGGAGCTGGACCTGGCCCACGCGCTCCAGCGGATCGTGGAGGCCGCGGTGCTGCTGGTCGACGCCGAGTACGGCGCCCTCGGTGTCATCGGCGAGGACGGCCGGCTGTCCCAGTTCATCCCGGTGGGCATCGACGAGGAGACGGTCGAGGCCATCGGCCCGCTGCCGTCGGGCCACGGCCTCCTGGGCGAGCTGATCCGCCACCCGGAGCCGCTGCGCATCCCGGATCCGGCCGAGCACCGCAACTCCTCGGGCTTTCCGCCCGGCCATCCGCCGATGCACTCCTTCCTGGGCGTACCGATCCGGGTGCGCGAGGAGGTCTTCGGCAACCTCTACCTGACCGAGAAGCGGGGCGGCGCGGAGTTCGACGCCGAGGACGAGGCGGTGCTCTCCACCCTCGCCGTGGCGGCGGGCGTGGCCATCGAGAACGCCCGCCTCTACGAGCAGGCCCGCAACCGCGAGCGCTGGATGGAGGCCAACGCCGAGATCACCGCCGGACTGCTGTCCGGGGCGGACGAGCAGGAGGTGCTGGCACTGGTCGTCGATCACGCGCGCCACATCCTCGCCGCCGACCTGGGTGTACTGGCCCTGCCGCTGGAGGACACCGGCAACCTCCAGGTGGCGCTGGCCGAGGGAGAGGGCAGCGAGGAGTTCCGCGGACTGGTGCTGCCCGCGGAGGGGTCCTTCGTGGGGGCGGCGCTGGCCACCGGCGAGGCGATCACCAGCGCCGACATCGCGAACGACCCCCGTGCCTCGGCGGGCGCGCGACGTTGGAAGGGCACGGGGCCGGCGGTGGCGGTGCCGATGGGCGCCGGCGACGGGGTGCGCGGTGTGCTGCTGCTGGCGCGCGGGGAGAGGCGTGCGCCGTTCACGGATACGGAGACGGCGCCGCTGGCCTCGTTCTCCGGACAGGCCGCGGTGGCCATGGAACTGGCGGAGCGGCGCCGCGCGGCCGAGCAGGTGGCCCTGCTGGAGGACCGCGACCGCATCGCCCGCGATCTGCACGACCTGGCCATCCAGCGGCTGTTCGCCACGGGCATGACGCTGCAGAGCGCGGTGCGTTTCGTCCAGCACCGGGAGGCGAGCGAGCGGCTGCTGCGGGCCGTGGACGACCTGGACGAGACCATCAAGATCATCAGATCGACGATCTTCGGCCTGCGCAGCCACGGCGACGGCCGCACCCGGCGGCAGGGGCTGCGGGTGCGGGTGGCCCGGCTGGTGGAGGAGGCCGTGGGGAACCTGGGCTTCACCCCGGCCCTGCGCATGGAGGGCCTGGTGGACACCGACGTGCCGCCGGTTGTGGCCGATCATGTGGTGGCGGTACTGGCCGAGGCGCTGTCGAACGTGGCACGGCACGCGCGGGCCGCGGTGGCCGAGGTCTCGCTGGTGGTGGCGGGCGGCTCCCTGACCGCCACGGTGGCCGACGACGGGGTGGGCATTCCGGAGGACGGCCGCCGCAGCGGGCTGGTGAACCTGGCGGAGCGGGCCGAGAAGCTCGGCGGCGAGCTGCTGGTGGAGAGGCCGCTGTCCGGCGGCTCCCGCCTGGTGTGGCGGGTGCCGCTGGACGGCGGGGTCTGAGAGGCCGGCCCGCGAGGCCCCGGGCCCCGGGGCCTCGCCGTGTCCTGTGCCATGTCCCGCGCCCGGGACGCGAGGGAGGACAGGGTGGCTTCCGGGTGCTCGGGTGCTCGGGTGCTCGGGTGTTCTGGGCCGCCTCGGTGAGTTCGGCGGTGACCGAGCGCGCCCACCGGCGGATGTGCTCGCGGTCGCGGAAGTCGCCGCCCTTGTTCTGCCTGACGATCTGCCGGGCGATGAAACCGCGCGCGTCCTCGCCCAGCCGGCCGCCGAAGGTGGTGTGGCCGCGCGCGTCGAGCAGGGCGGCGCCCCGGCCGGCGTCGTGGCGGCGGGGGTGCGCAGCCCGAGGTCGGCGAAGACCTTCCGTACCGTGTGGTTGCCGGCCAGGGCCCCGGCGGTGAAGGCGGTGACGCCGGCGGCGCGGGCGGCCCGGCAGACCGGTCGGTCCCGCCCGCCGGGACCTGTGTCCCCTCGCGGTGGCGGGTACCCGGCCGCAGCCTGGAGGTGGAGCGGACGGTCGCTCCGCAGGGAAGGCTTGGAGGTACACACCATGACCCGCACCGTCACCGTGGGCCTGGACGGCTCGCGCGAGAGTCTGGCCGCCGCCGAGTGGGCGGCCCGCGAGGCGCTGCGCCGCGCGCTGCCGCTGCGGCTCCTGCACGTGAAGGAGGACGGCTCCCACCCGAAGCTGCTGTCCGGGATGGACACCGAGGCGCGGGAGCGGTGGGAGGCCCTGCCGGACGAGACGGCCGCCGACCTGGCCCGCAAGCACCCTCCGCTGGAGGTCGCCGTGGAGCGGCTGGCCGGCCGCCCGGCCGAGGCGATCAGGGACTCGGTGGGCGGGGCGGAGCTGCTGGTCCTGGGTTCGCGGGGGCGGGGGACGCTGACGGGGTTCCTGGTGGGCTCGGTGGCGCTGTCCACCGTGGCGCACGTGGGGTGCCCGGTGGTGCTGGTGCGGGCCGGGACGGCCGAGCAGGACACCGGTGACGTGGTGGCGGGGCTGGATCTGGCCAGGCCGCGCGAGGAGCTGCTGGAGTTCGCCTTCGACGCCGCCACCCGGCGCGGGGTGCCGCTGACGGTGGTCCACGGCTGGGACCCGCCACCGGTGTACGGCATCAACCCGGTGGCCGTGAACCCCTATCTGATCGACGACCTGGCCGAGGAGAAGTCCGACGCCCTGGCCCGGGTGCTGGCCCCCTGGCGGGAGGGGCACCCGGAGGTGGAGGTGAGGCCGCAGGCCGTGGTCGGCAGGGCCGCACACCATCTGCTGGAGGCCGCCGAGAACGCCTCCCTGCTGGTGGTGGGGCGCCGCAACCGCCGCGCCCGGCCGGGCTTCCACACCGGACCGGTCACCCACGCCCTGATGCACCACTCGCCGGCGCCGGTGGCCGTCGTACCGCACGGCTGAGCCCCACCCGGTGCGCAGGGCCGTCCTTCGCGGCAGGTCCCCGCGCCGGTGCCGCAACCCTGTTAGCCGAGGTGTTCCGCCGGGCCCAGGCCCGTACGGGCGCCGAGCCGCTGAGGAGGCACCAGAGATGGTCCGTTACGTCCAGGACTTCACCGAGGGGGGCCGGGAGCAGGCCGACCTGCTCGGGGGCAAGGGCGCCAATCTCGCCGAGATGACCCGTATCGGCCTGCCCGTGCCGCCCGGTTTCACCATCACCACCGAGGCGTGCCGGGCCTATCTGGCCACCGGCACCGAGCCCGAGGGGCTGGTGGAGGAGGTGGCCGGGCATCTGGCGGCGCTGGAGCGGACCGCCGGGCGCACACTGGGCGATCCGGAGGACCCGCTGCTGCTGTCGGTGCGCTCCGGCGCGCGCTACTCCATGCCGGGGATGATGGAGACGATCCTCGACATCGGGCTGAACGACGCCTCCGTGCACGGGCTGGCCCGCACCTCCGGGCACGAGGACTTCGCCTGGGACTCCTACCGGCGGCTGATCCAGATGTTCGGCACCACGGTGATGGGGATCGACGGGGCGCTGTTCGCCGGGGCGCTGGCCCGCCGGCCCGACCCGGGGCAGCGGCGGCTGCTGGTGGAGGACTTCCGCCGCATCGTGCGCGAGCGGACGGGCGAGGAGTTCCCGCAGGACCCGGCCGAGCAGCTGCGGCGCTCGGTGCGCGCGGTGTTCTCCTCGTGGAACACCGAGCGCGCCCGTGTCTACCGCCGCCGCGAACACATCCCCGAGGACCTGGGCACGGCCGTCAACGTCCAGGCGATGGTCTTCGGCAACCTCGGCCCCGACTCCGGCACCGGCGTCGCCTTCACCCGCGACCCGGCCACCGGGCTGCGGGGGGTCTACGGCGACTACCTCGCCGACGCCCAGGGCGAGGACGTCGTCGCCGGCATCCGCAACACCGTGCCGCTGGCGGGGCTGGAGACGGTCGACAAGAAGTCCTACGACGAGCTCATGCGGATCATGGAGACCCTGGAGAACCACTACCGGGACCTGTGCGACATCGAGTTCACCATCGAGCGCGGCAGGCTGTGGATGCTCCAGACCCGGGTGGGCAAGCGCACCGCCGAGGCCGCGTTCCGCATCGCCGCCCAGCTGGCGGACGAGGGGACGGTCGGCTGGGACGAGGCCCTGGACCGGGTGAGCGGTGAGCAGCTCGCCCGGCTGATGTTCCCGAGCTTCGACACCGCCGGGGCCGGGGAGCCGCTGGCCCGCGGGGTGCCGGCGTCCCCCGGCGCGGCCTTCGGTGCGGTGGTCTTCGACTCCGCCGAGGCCGCCCGGCGGGCGGCGGCCGGGGAGAAGGTGGTGCTGGTGCGCGGCGAGACCACGCCCGACGACCTGCCGGGGATGGTGGCCGCCCAGGCGGTCCTGACCAGCCGGGGCGGCAAGACCAGCCATGCGGCCGTGGTGGCCCGGGGTATGGGACGGGTGTGCGTGTGCGGCGCGGAGGCCGTCGAGATCGACGCCGCCGCGCGCCGTTTCACCGTGGGCGACACGGTGGTGGCCGAGGGGGAGACGGTCTCCGTGGACGGGTCGGCCGGCGCCGTCCACCTGGGCGAGCTGCCCCTGGTGGGCTCCCCGGTGATGCGGTACTTCGAGACCGGGGAGCGGCTCCCGGGCGTGGTCGACGCGGTGGCCCGGGTGATGGAGCACGCCGACGCCACGCGCCGTCTGGGCGTGCGGGCCAACGCCGACACGCCGCAGGACGCCGCCCGCGCCCGCCGCTTCGGCGCGCGGGGCATCGGCCTGTGCCGCACCGAGCACATGTTCCTGGGCGAGCGGCGGCGGCTGGTGGAGGCGATGATCCTGGCCGAGGACGACGCCGGACGCGAGAAGGCGCTGGCGGAGCTGCTGCCGCCGCAGCGCGAGGACTTCACCGCCATGCTGGAGGCCATGGACGGCCTGCCGGTGACCATCCGCCTGCTGGACCCGCCGCTGCACGAGTTCCTGCCCGACCACACCGAGCTGGCGGTGCGGGTGGCGTCCGCCGAGGCCGCCGGAGGCGAGCCGGACCCGCGCGACGTGCGGCTGCTGAGCGCCGTGGAGCGCATGCACGAGCACAACCCGATGCTGGGGCTGCGCGGGGTGCGGCTGGGCCTGGTGGTGCCGGGGCTGATCGCCCTGCAGGTACGGGCGGTGGGCGAGGCCGTGGCACGGCGGCTGCGCGACGGCGGGGACCCGCGGGCGGAGATCATGGTGCCGCTGGTGGACACCTCCGACGAGCTGCGGCTGGTGCGCGAGGAGGTGGACGCCGTACTGGCCGAGGTCTCCCGGGAGACGGGCGTGGAGGTCGTCTGCCCGGTCGGCACGATGATCGAGCTGCCCAGGGCCGCGCTGACCGCGGACCGGATCGCGGCCGAGGCCGACTTCTTCTCCCTGGGCACCAACGACCTGACCCAGACCACCTGGGGACTGTCGCGCGACGACGTGGAGGCCTCGTTCTTCTCCGCCTATCTGGAGCGGGGCATCCTGCGGGACTCGCCGTTCGAGACGCTCGACCGGCAGGGCGTGGGCCGGCTGGTGCGGATCGCGGTGGAGGAGGGCCGGACGGCCCGGCCGGGGCTGAAGGTGGGGGTGTGCGGCGAGCACGGCGGCGACCCCGACTCCGTGCACTTCTTCCACCGGGTGGGGCTGGACTACGTCTCCTGCTCCCCCTTCCGGGTGCCGGTCGCCCGTCTGGAGGCGGCCCGCGCGGCCCTGGAACCCGGCCGTGCGTGGTCGTCGACCGCGTGACCTCCACCGGCGCGCAGGGCCGAATGGCCCACCGGAAGGGCGCCTGATCTCAGGCGGAGATGGACTTTTCCGGTAAGGCTGGAGGAATGCGGGTGAAACGCCCGCTCCGTGTGGTGGAACGGGAGGAGCGGCCATGGACGCCAACACAGCCGGGCCCCGGGGCCATGTGGCCGTCGGAGTGGACGGCTCCCGGCACGCAGAGCTGGCGCTGGAACAGGCGGCGGCCGAGGCACGGCGCCGCGGGGTGCCGCTGGAGGTCGTGCACGGCCGCCCCTGGGCGGCGCTCCCGCAGACCGGGACGGAACCGGCCGCGCACACCCCCTCCCGCGAGGAAGCCCGGGCGCTGGCGGAGTCGGCCGCCGAGCGTGCCCGGCGCCTGGCCCCGCGGCTGGAGGTGGCGGCCTCGGCCGTGGACGAGGATGCCCCGGACGCCCTGGTGCGTCTGAGCCACCGGGCCGGCCTGACCGTGGTCGGCTCCCGCGGGCTGGGCGGTTTCACCGGCCTGCTGCTGGGGTCGGTGGGCCTGCGGGTGGCCGCACACACCGCCGGACCGCTGCTGGTGGTGCGCGGCGACCTGCCGCCGGAGCACGAACGTGTCCTCCACGGCACCGTGCTGCTGGGCCTGGAGGGCGCGGCCGACGCCGACGCGGTCGGCCTGGCCTTCCGCGAGGCCGCCGCCCGGCGGGCGCGCCTGGTGGCGCTGCACGCCTGGGTCTACCGGCATCTCGCCCCGCCCGGGGAACCGCTGGTGCCCACCAGCCCGCGGCGCGAGGACATCGCCCGGGTCGCGCGCGCCGAGACGGCCGCGGCCGAAGGAGTGCTGGATCCGTTCCGCCTCCGCCATCCGCGGGTGCGCGCGGAGGTCAGGGCCGTAAACGGTGCAGCCGCCCCCGCGCTGGTCGAGGCCAGCGAGGCGGCGGACGTGGTGGTGGTCGCCGTCCACCGGCGGCGCGGACGGCTGGCGATGCGGCTGGGCCCGGTGGTGCACTCCCTGCTCCACCACGCCCGCTGTCCGGTTCTGGTGGTGCCGGTCCCGCTCGGCGGGGAGCACGGCGGGGACGACGGGGACCACGGCGATCAGGAGGCGACATGACCGTACTGGTGGGATACGCCAGCGCCCACGGCTCCACACGCGAGATCGCCGAGCGCATCGCCGCCCGGCTGGCCGAGCGGGGCGTCGGAGCCGAGACCGCCTCCCTGGACGCGGTCGGCGACGCGGGCGGCTACGACGCCTATGTGCTGGGCAGCGCCGTCCACGGAATGGCCTGGCTGCCAGAGGCCACCGGATTCGTCCACACCCACCGGAAGCTGCTGGCCGGACGGCCGGTGTGGATCTTCAGCGTCGGCATGCCCGCCGCCCTGCGCGGCCCTTGGGGGCCCATGGCCGCCCGGGAGGAGCCGAAGGTGACCGAGGAGGTCCTGGCCGACCTCTCGCCCCGCGACCATGCCATGTTCTCCGGGGTCGTCGCGCCGGAGCACCTGCCCGGCGCCGGACGTGCGATCTTCCGGGCGATGGGCCTGCGCTACGGCGACTACCGCGACTGGGACGCGGTCGACGCCTTCGCCGACACCGTCGCGGACTCCCCGCTCCCGGCCACCGGCAGCCCCTGAGCGCCCGCGGACACCAGAGAACGAAGGAGCTGATCATCGTGTTCCCCATGGCGGAAACCGGGGCCCGCCGGCCCATGACGGTGGAGGCGGAGCTGGACCGACCGCTGTCGAGGTGGCTGTGGCTGGTGAAGTGGCTCCTGCTGATCCCGCACTTCGTCGTGCTGTTCTTCCTGTGGATCGCGTTCTTCGTGGTGGCCGTGATCGCGTTCTTCGCGATCCTGTTCACCGCCCGCTACCCCAGGCCGCTGTTCGACTTCAACACCGGTGTGCTGCGCTGGAGCTGGCGGGTGGCCTTCTACTCCACCGGCGCGTTCGCCACCGACCGCTACCCGCCCTTCAGCCTGGGCCCGGAGCCGGACTATCCGGCGCGGCTGGAGATCGACCACCCCGGGCGGCTCTCGCGCGGCCTGGTGCTGGTGAAGTGGTGGCTGCTGGCGATCCCGCACTACATCGTGGTCGCCTTCCTCACCGGCGGAGGCGGCGACGGGGGCGGAGGCGGCATGGAGGGTCAGTGGTTCTGGTCCGCGGGGCTCATCATGGTCCTGGCGTTCTTCGCGATCATCGCCAAGGCCTTCACCGGCACCTACCCCCGGGGCCTGTTCGACCTGCTGGTCGGACTCAACCGCTGGGTGCTGCGGGTGACCGTCTACGCGGCGCTGATGACGGACGCCTACCCGCCCTTCCGGCTGGACCAGGGCGGCAGGGAGCCGGAGCCCGCGCCGTGATCAGGGCACTGGTGGTGATCCTCCTCATCACGCACGCCCTGGTGCACTTCAGGGTCTGGGTGACCCCTGCGGACCCGGACAACCCGCCCCCTTTCACCCCCGGCCACTCCTGGGCGCTGGCCGCGGCCCGCGTGACCGAGGAGACCTCGAAGGCCGCGGCGACCGCCCTGGCCGCCATCACGGCCCTGCTGTACGCCATCGCGGGCGTGGCCCTGCTGGCGGACGCCGGCTGGTGGGCTCCGGCGGCCGTGGTGGCGGCGGCCGGCGGGCTGGTGCTGAAGGTGATCTGGTTCAACCCCTGGCTGCTGCTGGGCATCGCGCTGGACGCGGGCGTCATCCTGGCCGTGACGCTGACCTGGCCCGCCTCGCTGTACTGATCCGGGCCGGTGTGCGCGGGCCCCGCG
>NZ_JBXUOY010000141.1:0-13369 GCF_057196705.1 Streptomyces sp. ATLC9
GCCTGGCGCAGGCGCGCGCGGCTGCGCGGGTCCGGGGCACCCGCCGAGGCCGCGGAGGGGGCGCCGGGCCGGACGGTCACCGGGCCGGTACGCACGAACCCGCGACGTTCGCCCGCCGTTTCCCTCCCCGTTCCCGACCGGCCATAGCATCTGCCGGACCTGACCGATGATCACGAAATAGGGACGAGCACACCCCGACATGTCTTGGTTCGAAGCGTTCATCCTCGGGCTCGTCCAGGGGCTGACCGAGTTCCTTCCCATATCCTCCAGCGCCCATCTGCGGCTGACCGCGGTCTTCGCGGGGTGGGAGGACCCCGGCGCGGCCTTCACGGCCGTCACCCAGATCGGCACCGAGGCCGCCGTGCTGATCTACTTCCGCAAGGACATCGCGCGGATCGTCTCCGCCTGGTTCCGCTCGCTGTACGACAAGGAGGCGCGCCGCGAGCACGACGCGAAGCTGGGCTGGCTGGTGATCGTCGGTTCCATCCCGATCGGCGTTCTGGGACTGACCCTGAAGGACTACATCGAGGGGCCCTTCCGGGATCTGCGGCTGATCGCCACGACCCTGATCGTGCTCGGTGTCGTCCTGGGCGTGGCCGACCGGCTCGCCGCCCGCGATGCCTCCGGCGGGCGCCACCGCGCCGTGCGCGAGCGCAAGTCGCTGGAGAGCCTGACCGTGCGTGACGGCCTGCTGTACGGCATGGCCCAGGCGATGGCGCTGATCCCCGGCGTGTCCCGCTCGGGTGCGACGATCAGCGGCGGCCTGTTCATGGGCTACTCCCGCGAGGCCGCCGCCCGCTACTCCTTCCTGCTGGCCATTCCGGCCGTCCTCGCCTCCGGCCTGTTCGAGCTGACGGAGATCGGCGAGGGGCACGTCTCCTGGGCGCCGACGCTCTTCGCGACCGTGCTGTCCTTCCTCGTGGCCTACGCGGTCATCGCCTGGTTCATGAAGTTCATCTCCACCAGGAGCTTCATGCCGTTCGTGGTCTACCGGATACTGCTGGGCCTGCTGATCTTCGGCCTGGTCGCGGCCGGGGTGGTCTCCCCGCACGCGGGCGAGTCCGGCGGCTGAAACCGGGCCGCACAGGTAGCGCTGTATGGCGCCCATGTCGCCGCTGATCGCGACATCCGCGTCCCGGGTGCGGACTGCCGTTCCAGGCGCGCGAGCCGCAGGGCTTGTCTGTCCCCTTTCAGCCGCGGGGCCGGGGCCATTTCTCCCGCAGCCACGCCAGGTCGGTCTCGGCGCGGATGCGGGCCGCTTGCTCACGGGTGAACACCGTGTTCGTCTTGGTCAGGACCAGGATGTGGGGGCGTCCCTGACGCCGGATGGTGTGGGACACGGGCAGGCCGGCCAGATCGATACGGCTGTGGATGTGGCGGCGCCGGTCCTTCGCGAGCGGCCAATCCATGACCCGACGGGTGCGGGAGGTGAGGAAGGCGTCGAGGTCGGGGCAGAGGCCGCAGCCGGACCGGCAGGTACCGGCCAGGGTGAGTGACCAGTCGTCCGCCGCGCGTACGGGGCGAGTGACGGCCGCGGTGAGCCGGGCCTCGCAGTGGTCGGCGAGCGTCTGGAAGGCGTGGGCCGCGGGTGCCCCGTCTCGTACGGTCGTCGGTCGGTGGGCCGCGGTGCGCAGGGCCGGGAGCAGGCATTCCAGGGCGGTGTCCGGCAGGCCGCACAGCGCGGTGACGATCGTGTCGGCGGTTTTCGGGTCGCACGCCTGCAGGATGCGGGCCAAGGGAGCTCCCAGCCGTTCCATGCCCGCGCGGCGCTCCGCCTCGCGACCCACGTCGAGCCAGCCGGTGAGCTGCTGCTCGGCCGCTTGCCACGCGCCCTCCACCAGCGGTGCCGCCACCGCGTCTCCGTCACCGTCAGCGGTCCGCAGCGCGGCACAGAGGCCGGGCAGAGACTCGAGCCACGCCGCGCGATCCGCCCCGGTGTACGCGGCGACCGGGCCGAACCAGCTGCCGACGGCCCCGCGCGACCACGTCCGCCCGTACCGTGCGGCCGCTTCCGCGAGATCGGGGACGTGTCGCTCGCCCAGGGTCTCCACCCCGAAGGGCGCAAGGAGCATCGCGGCGGTGTCCGCTTCCTCCAGTCCCACCGCGACGTGCAGGGCGGCAGTGAGGAGTGGAGCGGCCGCTTCGCCCGAACCGCGATGCTTCCAGATCGGGGCGAGCGACCGGGCGAGCGTACGCGCCAGCTCCAACTCTCCGGTGTCCAGGTGGCCCTGGAGTTCTCGCAGGGCTCCCTCGGAGCCGGCCTCGGCGCGTGCCGCGAACGAGCGTTGCCGGGGCCAGAGCACCACTGCGGCCCGCCGGTACCAGCGGTCCAGGGTGTTGCCGTAGTTGCCCATGTAGCCCTCGTACTCGGACTGGTAGGGCGTGAGGTCCTTGTTCTCGGTGGTGGCGCACACCTCGGCGTAAGAGACGGGCAGGGAGATCTGCTCACCGTCGGCGCCGTCGGGGCGGGTCCACCAGTCGAGGGTGATCTCGTCGTCGATCAGGTCGCCCAGCTCGTAGTCGGAGAAGTCGCCACCGCGGCGGCGCTCGGCCCCGGGCTCCCCGTCGGGGTCGAGGAGGCACTCACCCTCGCACTCCTCGTCCTCGCAGCCGTCGAAGTGCTCGACATCGCCGTAGTAGTCGTAGCGGTCGTAGGGCGGTACGGCGTCCCAAGTCTCCTTCACCTCGGCTAATGCGAGGACCGCCTCGCAGCCTGCCTGCCCAGCGGCCTGGCGGAGCCGGGTGGCACGCGTGGCGTCGGCACCCTTGAGGCGGTCCCAGTCCAGGCCACGCTGGGTGTACTCGTGGTCGAGAAGGTACACGAGGCGGTTCGGGGGCGCCGTTTTCCGGCGGCCGTAGGCGTAGCGCTCTTCGGCCGGCTCGGTGAAGTGTTCGGTCAGGCAGTGGGCCAGGTCGGCGGCCGGGCCACCGCCGTCCTCACCGGCCGGGCGGGTGCGCTCGGCGAGGAGGTTCATGGTGAGGGTGACGCGGTAGCCGGACCTGACGGGCTTGACCTCGTGCAGGCAGTCCGCGTAGAAGGCGGCGAAGGTCAGCTTCTCCCGGGACGCCTGGTGGACGACGCTCCGGCCGGCGTGGGAGACGACGAGTTCGCCGCCGGTGTGGTGCGAGGGCAGCGAGACCACCAGGGTGCCCACCATGGAGTCGTACTTCTCGGAGTCCTGGTGCGGCAGGAAGAACTGGCCCTTGCCGTAGACGAGCAGCGCGTGCGGTTCGGCCCGCAGGACGGTGGTGGGCGGCAGACCGAGCGCGGTACGGACGCCGTCGAGGACGCCGCTCAGGGTGCGGTCCCAGTCGGGGCCGCCCAGGATGATCCGGTCCGGGGTGATCTCCCAGGTATCGCGCACGCTGGTGTCGGCCAGGGTCTGCTCACCGCGGCCGAAGCGGGCCTGCCGGGCCTGCGCGATCAGCTTCTTGGCGACCGGAGCGCGCAACGGCAGGGGCAGCACCCCGACGCCGTCGACCTCGATCCGCAGCGCGCGGGCGGACATCTCGATGCGGGTGCTGAAGTCCCCGCATCGCTCCGAGGCATCGAGCAGCTTCGCCAGTTGCTTTCGTGCTCCGTGTCCCATGGTGTTTCGTTCCCCTGGCCGGCAGCGTGCCATTCCTTCTGTCCCGGAAACCCTAGCGCTGCTGGAAGTCCCTGTTCTCAGACGGCAGAACGTCCTTGACATTCGGGGCACCCGCGCAGGTTCAGGGAGGACCCGGCACCGGTGGGGCGTTCAGCGGGGTGATCAAGGGGGCGGTTCTGCTCCCTGTGGAGATCGACCTCAGCCGGATCTTAGGCGGTACCCCATCCCGGTGCCTACGCGCGGGGATGTCGTGCGGCGAGCTCTCTGAGCGGCCGCGCCGACGAACAGCCCGGCTTGCGGCGGCGGGAATCCCGGATCACCAAGGACGACTGACGGGCGCCGCCCGTCACCAGTCGTGCGAGCCGCACCTCTGGCCGGCTGCTCACGTCATCGTCCGTCGCGCCGTTCCGGTCCGTCGGGGCTCCATCCCTTGAGGTGTGGCTTCAGTTCCGCCGGCGTGGGCTCACGCGTGTGCGGCATTCCTGGAAGCCGGGTCAATGAGCACTGTGCATCGTGAAGTTGCAGGTCACGGGCCTGGTGTGCGTAGGGTTCGGGATGCTCGTGCTGGTGGCGGACGGATGACTTCGGCGAAGATCGTCGGTCAGCGGGCGACTTCCCGGTTCGTCAGCACCAGCAGGGCCAGCACGAGGAACGCACCGCCGGGGGAGCGTGAGTGCAGGGCTTTCCGCAAGGCTCGTGCCTCATACCGGGGACATCTTCACCGCAGGGAGGCTACGACGGGCGCGGGGAGAAGATCCCGCAGATCGGCGATCTGAACGTGGGCGGCATGGGTCGCGGTGAACCGGGCGACGGACATGCTCGGCGGGCCGAAGACCGTGGTGAAGGTTCACACTGCGCGTACCCCGTCTGGAGCGACAGCGCGCCACCCGTTTCACTCGAGCAGCGCAGCGTCAAGAGCCCCCGCAGTAACCTCCAGGGCCCGCGTCACCACCGTCCCCGCACGACAGTTCGGAACACTGACGAGGGTTGGCGTACTCCTGACCGTGGTTCCGGGGACGAGGTAACGGGCGCTCTGCCGCCTCATCGCTGGTCGAGCGACGCGACCCCGGCTGCCATGGCCTTCTGGGCACCGGAGGCGAGGCTGCCTGGGGCGCCGATGCGGCCCAGGGCGTCCCACTGCTCGGGGGTGACCAGAACATCGATCTTGATGCCCTCCACTGCGCCGACGGTACCGTCGGCGCAAGTTGTCGAAGAACGTGCCGCGGCCCGCCCCCAGGGTTTCATGTGCTGGCACGGTGCTGACGTGTCAGCACCGAACTGCCGTGATTCCTGGCTGCCGAGCCCCTCCGGCTCCCGCGCCGAAGCCGTGCTGCTCCGGGAACACGGCCACGGGAGGAAGATCCCGGGGGGCGCTCCTGGCTGAGGTCTCCCGGCCGTCAGGCGCGCAGCAGGGTGACGGTGCGCCCGGAGGGCGTGGTCTGCTGCGAGAGGGCGGTGCGCTCGTGGACCGGGGCTGCCTGCGGGCGGGTGTCGAAGACGACGAGGGTGCCCGTGGACAGCTCCATGCGGTCCAGGTAGTCGTCCAACTGTGCCAGCCCCTCGGCGAGGGGGTCGGTGCGGCCCTGGCGCCACACCTTCAGCTCCAGCGCCTCGCGCTGCACCGCCCGCGAACCGTCGGCAGCGGTGTACGGCTGGCGAATCAGCAGGTCCACGCGCCGCCGGCCGACCCCGTATTCCCGGTCGATGAAACCCGCCCCGTTCACGATCCGGTGCAGGTAGGCCATCATCACCAGCTGTGCCGCGGCCTCCGGGTAGGTCGAGGCGGTGGCCAGGATCTCGCCGTTCTCCCGCCAGAACTCGGCGAAGGAGCACAGCAGCTTGTCCATGTCGATCCGGCCGTCCGGCAGCCGGAAGCTGCTCGGGGCGGCGACGACCTGGCCTTCCGTGTTGTTTCCCAGGACCCGGACAATGACCTCCTGGTAGATCGGATTGGCCACCCGCACCGGCGCGTCCGGAGCGACCAGCCCCAGGTCGCGCACGTACGCCAGATCGTCGTCGTACGTGTCCGTCGGCAGGAGCAGCTCGCCCGCGATCACCGGCTGGATCACCCGCCGCACCCGGTCCTCGCCCAACCTGGCGGCCAGCGAGTCCAGATGCGTCGCACGCGCCAGGATCAGCCGCTCCTTCGCCCCCTCCATGTGCTCGGCCGTGATCGGCGTGTCCGACGGCACCCCCATCTCCTCGACGACCTCCCGGGCCAGCGCGTTGACCAGCCACGGCTGTCCCTGGGTAAAGCCGAAGGCACATTCCAGCGCATCCACCGTGAAATCCTGGCCCGTCTGCGTGGTGTGCTGCCCGTACAGCTCGGCGACCTCGGCCGCGGTGAAGTCGCCCAACCGCAGCGACGCCACCTTGATGTTGAACGGACTCGACGTACCAAGGCGCCCCGGATCCCCGCCCGAGGCCGCCTTGTAGTCACGCACATCCCGCAGCCCGCACAGCACCACCGCATGCGGGAAGCCGCCACGGCTGACAGTGAAGCCATCGCGCAACTGGCGCAGCACACTGCGCAGGCTCTCCCCCCGCAGCGCGTCGATCTCGTCGAAGAACAGCACCAGCGGACGCGGACAGCTCCGCACCCACTCAGCCAGCCCCCGCGTGAGCCGGGACCCGGGCACCGCGTCGGGCCAGGAGGCGGGGGGCGCGAGCCCATCAGCAAGCCCAGCGGACTCCGCGGACCGCCGAATCGCCTCCAGCACCAGCAGCTCGGCCTGGCCGTAGTCCTCCCCGGCCACCTCCGCGCTCTCGCACGAGAAGTGCAGCGCCGCGTACCGGCCCGAGGCCGTCAGTTCCCGGGCCATCGCCGCCAGCACCGTCGTCTTCCCGGTCTGCCGTGGCGCATGCACCACGAAGTACTGACCCTGCTCGATGTACCCGCGGGCCCTGGGCAGCCGCTCCTGGGCCGGCACCATGTAGTGACGCGTGGGGACGCACGGCCCGGCCGTATTGAAGTAGCGCATACCGCGCACGCTAGCCGACGGCACCGACAACCTGAGGCGACCGTGCACCCGACCACCGGCTACACCGCCCCGTACGGGCACGAGTGCCAGAGCAGCGGTGCCCCGGTGCGGAGATCACCCGGCGGGCAGACGCGGAAACGCGGCCAGCGCCCGCTGGGGTGCGGTGACCGCTGGAGCGCCTCCGGCGACCGCCAGGGCATGCAGGTCACCGCGGCACAGCTCTTCACGTGCCGATCAGCTCATCCGGGGCACCGCTGTCGCCCCAGTCGGCCTCATGCATCCTGCCCTTGCCGAAAATCTCATCCGGGCTGGTGAGCGACCGAGGCGCGCACTGCGGCCAGAGCCTTGTCGGACAGTTTGGCCGCGGGTCAGGGGCCGGTTCCCCGCGACCACGAACGCCGGGAAGCGGCTGTACCTGCTCCGTCACGGCGGCAAGGAGTGGCTGGACGAAGATCGACACAGTCGCATCGCCGTGGAGACCCGCATGGGCCACGAGGTCGCCGGCATGGAAGGTCTCCACTCGCACGTTGCCCTGGCCATGGAGCAGGAGGTTGTCGATTCGCCGCAAAGCAGGTGACTGCGCCGTTCGTGGTCGACGGAGGGAGAGCACTGGAAGGCGCCATCTCCCGCCACTCTACCGTTCGATCTTGAAAAGTAGTGGAAAACAGCAGGTCAAAGCCGCTCAGGACACGTGGACATAGTTTCGTCCATGAAGTTCATCTCGACCAGGAGCTTCATGCCGTTCGTGGTCTACCGGATACTGCTGGGCCTGCTGACCTTCGGCCTGGTCGCGGCCGGGGTGGTCTCCCCGCACGCGGGCGAGTCGGCGGGCGGGCGAACGGATCGCGCGGACGCCGGAACGAGAGGGGTGGTCCGGGCGGTCCGTGCGAGCGGGCGCGGGAAACGGCGCGACCGCGCGGGTCGCTTTTCCACACCGCCCCGGCCTGGGAAGCTGTTCACAGACAGACGCGGGGCATCCGCACCGAACCCCGGAGTTCATCTTGGCCGAGCGCGACGACGACAGCTACCGACTCCTGACCGGGCTGCCCTTCGCGGCCATGACCGTCGTCGTCCTGGTGGACGTGACGGCCGGTCCGGATGTGGGGTTCCTGCCGCTGCTGTCGCTCGGCCCCGCCTTCGCCAGCCTGGTCGGCGGCATGCGCCGCACCGCGCTGATCGGGCTGCTGGCCCTGCTCCTGTGCTTCTGTCTGGCCCTCTACGACGGCCTGCTGGGGGCCACACGCGGCTATACGGCGCTTCTGTCGGTGGCCGGGGTGTCGGCGGCCGGACTGGTCGCGGCCGCCATCCGCCAGCGGCACGAGGCGGAACTGGCCAGCGTGCGGTCCATCGCCGAGGTGGCCCAGCAGGTGCTGCTGCGCCCGGTGCCCCGGGCCACGGGGCACCTGCGGATCGCGGTGTCCTACACCTCGGCGGTGGCCGAGGCCCGGATCGGGGGCGACCTGTACGAGGTGGTCAACTCACCCTCGGGGGTCCGGGTGATCGTGGGCGACGTCCAGGGCAAGGGACTGGAGGCGGTGGAGACGGCCGCGGTCGTCCTGGCCGCGTTCCGGGAGGCGGCCTACGACGAACCGGACCTGGCGGCGGTGAGTGCCCGGCTGGAGCGCTCGGTCAACCGGCACATGACACAGGAGCGTTTCGTCACGGCCGTCCTGGCCGAGACCCACGAGGACCGCTCGGTGACCCTGCTCAACCACGGCCACCCCTCGCCGATGGTCGTCCGCGCGGACGGAACGGCCCATCTCGTGGAGCCGCCGGAGACCGCGCCGCCCCTGGGTATGGGCCTCGACCTCAAGCCTCCCGAGCCATACGGACTGTCGCTCGCCCCCGGCGAGCAGCTGCTGCTGTACACCGACGGTGTGACCGAGGCGCGCGATCCGGACGACCGCTTCTACCCGCTGGTCCGGCGGGCCTTCCTGCTGCGGGAGACGAACCCGGACATCGGGCTGGAGTCGCTGTGCCGGGATCTGGTGACGCATGTGGGCGGGCCGCTGCAGGACGACGCGGCGATGCTGCTCCTGCGGTACCGCGAAGGGTGAACCGGGCCGGCTCCGGAAGATTCACCCGCTCGGTGGGGGTACTCGGCAGACGACCGACCGCAGCAGTCCGCACCGACCGAGCTGGACCGAGACCATGAACGAATCCCGCCGCCTCACCCTCCGAGAACTCCGCATCCTGCACGAGACCGAACGGGCGCTGCTGTCCGACGCCCGCCTCGCCGCCCTGTTCCGGGAGTTCGGCGGGACGGGGTCCGAAGCGGCCGGGCCGGCGACGGCGGAGCCGGCAGCGGCGCGCGGGCCGGCGACACCGCCCCGCCTGTGGCCGCTCGTCGGCGTCTGCCTCTTCCTGGTCCCGGCGCTGATGGTCCTGCATCCGGTGGCCGGCGTGCTGGTGTTCCTCTCCGCCGTGGTGCTGGGCGCGGCCTGCCGGGCCGGCCGCCGCGCGGATCCCGGCCTTCGCCGCCCTCACCTGTCGGCCAGGTCCAGCCAGGCCGACTCGCCGGGTTCGACGGTGACCGTCCGGTCGGGCAGCACCAGACGCACGGGGGCCTCGGCCGACCCGGGCAGGCTGACACGCATCCCGTCCGAGCGCATCCGCACCCCCACTCCCCAGTGGTGCCGGTAGCGGATGGTGAAGCGGAACCGGGACAGTTCCGGGAGCGGCGCGGGGTCCATCCCCAGGGTGCCTCCGTGGGTGTCCAGGCCCGTCAGCCCGCGCTGCACGAGGTCCAGCGTCCCGGCCATGGCACCCAGGTGAATACCCTCGGCGGTCGTGCCCCCCTGGATGTCGGCGACATCGCCGACCAGTGCCTCCTGCACGTAACGCCAGGCGTCGGGGCGCCGCACCCGGGCCAGCACCCACCCGTGGACCAGGGAGCTGAGGGTGGATCCATGGCTGGTGCGGCGCAGGTAGTAGTCGACCGTGCGCCGCCACAGCTCGTCGTCGAGGGTGTGGCCGAGCCGCTCGAACAGACCCGCCAGTTCGGCGGGCTGGAACAGGTAGCCGAGCATCAGCGCGTCGGCCTGCTTGGACGCCTGGTAGCGGTTGACGGTGTCGCCCTCGGCCTCCAGGATCCGGTCCAGCCGGCGGATGTCACCGTATTTGCGGCGGTAGCCCTCCCAGTCCAGCTCCGCCAGTTCCCCGTAGCCGTCGAACTGGCTGATGACGCCCGCGTGGAAGGGCACCCGCAGCCGCCGGGAGATGTCCTCCCAGCGTTCCAGCGCCTCCCCGTCCAGGGCGAACTCGTGGCACAGCTCATCGCACAGCGGTTCGGGGACGGTCCGGAGCGTCTCCAGGGCCCGGCCGAGCACCCAGGCGGCGGTGACGTTGGTGTAGGCGTTGTCGTCCAGGCCGGGCCGCTCCCTGTCCGGATAGGCCTCGTGGTACTCGTCGGGGCCGACCACGCCGAGGATGCGGTAGCGCCCCAGATCCGCGTCGTACCGCGCGGCGCTCCCCCAGAACTGGGCGACCCGCAGCAGCGTCTCGGCACCCCGGGTGTGCATGAAGTCGATGTCGCCGCTGGCCTGCCAGTACTGCCAGACGTTGTAGGCGACCGCCGAGCCCACGTGGTGCTGGAGGCGGGAGTGGTCGGGCAGCCAGCGGCCCGAGCGCGGGTTCAGGTGCAGGGTCTGGGTCTCCTCGCGCCCGTCGCTGCCGCTCTGCCAGGGGAACATCGCGCCCTCGTAGCCGCTGTCCCGCGCGGCCCGGACGGCCTCGGGCAGCCGCCGGTGCCGGTAGGTCAGCAGGGCGCGGGAGACCTCCGGGAAGTGGACGTTGAGGTAGGGCAGCACGAACAGCTCGTCCCAGAAGACGTGTCCCCGGTAGGCCTCTCCGTGCAGCCCGCGTGCCGGGACTCCGACGTCCAGGTCGGTGGTGTGCGGGGAGAGCGTCTGCAGGACGTGGAAGAGGTGGAGCCTCAGGATGCGGCCCGCCTCGCCCGGCACCTCCAGCTCGGCGTGCCGCCACAGCTCGTCCCAGGCGGCGCGGTGGGTGTCGAGCAGGTCGGGGAAGCCGGGCGCGTACCCGATGTCCTCCAGCGCGGCGTGCAGGGGCTCGCTGACCGCGATGTCGCGTGAGGTGTGCAGGGAGACGGTCTTGACGACGGTCACGGGCCGCCGGGGCCGGACGGCGACGGTCAGCCGCCGTGCGGGCCGCGGCCCGTCGAGGACGGTGCGCTCCGAGACGGCCTCGCCGCTCTCAAGGCGGGTGCGGGCGGCCAGGGCCACGCCGATCTCCGAGTTCGTGGTGTGGCAGCGCACCCAGACGGTGTCCGGCTCGGCCGATCCGGTGCTGTGGCCGGTGAGATGGCGGCCGTTCAGGGCGCGGTAGCGCTCCACGCCCTCGTTGGCGACGCCGCCGTCGAGGGCGGATTCGAGCTCCAGCGTGCCGGTCCAGTTCTCCGCGGTGAAGACGGTGCGCAGTGCGGCCAGGTGCGGCTGCTCCATGTGGACCAGCCGGTGCTGCTCGACGCGCAGCCGCCGGCCGGCGGCGTCCTGAAGGCGCAGGGTCCGGGACAGGACGCCGTGCCTGAGGTCCAGCCGCTGCCGGTACTCCAGCAGCCCGCCCTCGTCGGGGGTCCACCAGGGCGGGGCGGTTCCGCCCCCGGGGGCGCTCGCCGGGTCGCTGCCGGAAGGGCCGCCGGGAGCGCCGTCGAGGATACGGAAGCGCAGGGGCAGCCAGTTGGGCAGGTTGACCATGTCCTCGTTCTCGACGTCCCTGGGCTCGCTCTCCCCCACGGTGGACACCAGCCGGTTGTAGCAGCCCGCCGCGTACGTGCCCGGGTAGTGAGGTCCTCCGGCCTCCGTCTCGGGGGCCGCGCCCCGGGTCGCGAAGTAGCCGTTGCCCAGGGTGCACAGCGCCTCGCGCAGCCGCTCCTCCCCCGGCTCGTAGCCCTCGTAGGTCCATTCCCACCGTTTCGCGGTCCCCTCCGCCACTGTCAGTCCTCCTCGTCGTGCCGGCCGGCGCGGGGGCCGGGCGGCAGCAGCTCGGCCAGATCGGTCACGACCACGTCGGCCCCGTGGTCGCGCAGGTCTCGTGCGCTGGTGGGACCGGCCGTGCGGTCCACCCCGACGACCAGCCCGAAACCGCCCCGGCGACCGGCCTCGACACCGGCGAGCGCGTCCTCGACGACGGCCGTCTCCACGGGAGGCGCCCCCAGCCGCCGGGCGGCCTCCAGGAACACCGCGGGGTCCGGTTTTCCGGGCAGCCCGAGCCGCGCCGCCTCATGGCCGTCCACCACGGCGTCGAACATCTCCAGCACCCCCGCGCCGGAGAGCAGTTCCCCCGCGTGCCGGGAGGCGGATATCACCGCCATGGGCACCCCTTCACGGCGCAGGGCGCGCAGCAGCCGCAGGGTGCCGGGCCAGGCCTCGACGCCGTCCTGCCGCAGGGCGGCGGTGAACAACCGCTCCTTGCGGGCTGCGACGGCCAGGACGGTGCCGTTACCGGGCGGGTCGTCCGGCTCGCCGGGCGGCAGGTCGAGCCCTCTTGAGGCGAGGAAGGCGGCGGCGCCGTCCAGGCGGGACCTGCCGTCGACGTACCGCCGGTAGTCCTCCCGGACGTCGAACGGCCGGAACCGGTCCCGCGGGTCCTCCCGCGGCCGTCCGCCGCCGCGCTCGCGCCACTCGCGCAGACAGTCGTCGAATGCCTCCTTCCAGGCCGCCGCGTGGACCCGGGCGGAGTCGGTGACCACTCCGTCGGTGTCGAACACCACGGCCCTCAGGCCGTCCAGGCGGCGGGCCGGCGGGTGGGCCGGCGCGGCGGTCTCCTCCGGGTCCCGGGCTGCGGCGGGCGGCATGGTCGCTCCCTCCGGTGATGTCGTCGGGGTGGTCCGGGTCAGATGTGCTCCGGTACGAGGGCCACGGGGCAGTCGGCGTGGTGGATGACGGTGTGGTCGACCACTCCCAGCTGGAGGCCGAGGCGGCCCTGCCTGCGGTGGGCGCCGATCACCAGCAGGTCCGCCCGGCGCGACTCCTCCAGCAGCACCACACGGACGGGGCCCTCCACGGCGTGCAGGTGCAGGTCGATCCCGGAGTGCTCGCGGGCCGCGGCCCGCAGGGCGCCGTCCAGGTGGTCCATCGCCTCCCGGTGGCGGGCGCCGGCCGGACCGCCCTGGATCAGCGGATGGTTCTCCGCCGTGTGGGCGGGCCGGCGCCAGGCCCGCACGGCGTGCAGTTCGCAGTGCCGGGCGGCGGCCTCGCGGAAGGCGAAGCGGGCGGCGGGCGAACCGTCCACCCTGTCCCCGACTCCCAGGAGGACCCGGCCGTGGCCGCCGGCACGGGCGTTCTCCCCGCCGCGTACGACGACCACCGGGCAGTCGGCCCGGCCGGCCGCCTCCAGCCCCACCGAGCCCAGCAGCAGTCCCGCGATCCCGCCCCGGCCCCGTGAGCCGACGACGAGGGCGAACGCGTTGCGGCCGGCATGGACCAGCGCGGCCCCGGGTTCCTCGTCGAGGACGACGGTGGTCACCCGCAGTCCGGGGGCGCGCAGGCGGACGCGTTCCACCGCGGCGGACATCAGTTCCTCCGGTTCCGGGTCCTCCTCCCCGCGCTCCTCGACGCCGTGGACCAGGCACAGCGGCACCGAGTGCCGGACCGCCGCGTCCGCGGCCCAGTCCACCGCGAGCAGACTGGGCCCGGATCCGTCGACGCCCACCAGCAGGGGGAGCTCCACCGCCGTCACCTCCTTGTCCCGGCCTCTCACGGGTCTCCCGGTCCCTGTGCCGCCCGTCGCGGCCGGAGGGTCACCGTTCCCGGGAACCGGCGGGTCGCGGGTTCACCC
>NZ_JBXUOY010000142.1:0-13355 GCF_057196705.1 Streptomyces sp. ATLC9
GCCAGACGCAGGGCGGCCCGGCCGTGGCCCGCCTCGGCCGCACGCGTCCACCACAGGGCGGCCTCCGGCTCGCTGCCCTCGCGGGCCAGCAGCAGGCCGAGGTTGAAGGCTCCGTTGCTGCTGCCCGCCTCCGCCGCGACCCGGTACCAGTGCGCGGCCCGGACCACGTCGCCGCGCGCCGCCGCGCACATGCCCAGCCGGACCTGCGCACGCCGGTGCCCCTGCTCGGCGGCCCGCTCGTACCACTCCTCGTACTCGGCCGGCGGTCCGTGGGCGTCCAGGGCGTCGGCCGTCGGGGCCTGGCGCTCCAGCAGCGCCGCCAGCCGGAAGGCGCCCTCCACGCTGCCGCCGCCCGCCGCACGGCGCAGATGCCGCTCCGCGGTGTGGGCGTCACCCTCGCGCAGCAGCGCGATGCCCACCTGGAGCGCCGCCTCGGTGTGGCCGGCCGCGGCCGCCTGCTCGTACCACCGGCGTGCGGCGTCCTCCTCGCCGCGGCCCGCGTACAGGATGCCGAGGTTGAACGCGGCGTCCACGCTGCCGGCCTCGGCCGCCTTGGAGAACCACGGCTCCGCACCGGCCGCGTCACCGCGCTGGAGCAGCAGCACGGCCAGCGCGTTGGCCGCCTCGCGGTGCCCGGCGTAGGCGGCACGGCGGTACCACTGCTCGGCCTGGGCGGTACGGCCCTCGGCGGCGCACAGCAGCGCGAGGTTGAAGGCGCCGTTGGTGTCGCCCGCGTCCAGCGCGACGCGGTACCAGCGTTCCGCGGTCTGCCGCTCGCCCCGCTCGGCGTGCAGCGCTCCCAGGGCGTTGGCCGCACTGCCGTCGCCGTCCTGGGCCGCGCGGCGCCACCACTCGGCGGCGCTGTCGGTGTCGCCCGCGTCGCTCAGCAGGAAGCCCAGGGCGCGCGCGGCGCGCGCCTCTCCGTCCTTGGCCGCCGTCAGGTACCAGCGGGCCGCCTCCCGCAGCTCGCCGCGCTCCTCCAGGAGCGCGCCCAGGCGCAGCGCGGCACGCCGGTGGCCGCGCGCCGCGGCCTGGCGGTACCACTGCTCGGCCTCGGCGCCCGCCTCCTGACGGCGCGCCAGGGTCCGGGCGATACGGTAGGCCGCCTCCCGGTGGCCGCGCTCGGCGGCGGTCCGGTACCACTTCTCGGCCCCGCCCTCGCCCCGGTGCTCCAGCAGGTCGGCGAGGGCGTACGCGCCGAGGGTGTGGCCGGACTCGGCGGACCGCCGCAGCCAGTGCCCGGCCGCCGCCTCGTCGCCGCGCTCGCGGTGGTGGCGGCCCAGGGAGTGGGCGGCGGCCGCCGAACCGGCGACGGCCGCGACCCGCCACCAGCCCGCGGCCTCCTCGGCCTGGCCGAGCTGGTGGAGCAGGACGCCCAGGTTGTTCGCGGCGGCTCGGTCGCCGGCGGCGGTGGCGGCGCGCAGGTACGGCTCGGCCCCCTCCAGGTCGCCCCGGCGCAGCAGCCGGGCACCGAGCGCGCTGATGGCGTCCGTGTCGCGGTGATCCCGGAGGTCCGTGCGGCTCACGCCGCCCCCCGTGCCCTCATCTCTCGCCTTGTCCCCCATGAGGCCCATCGTCGCACCACCCGCAACCCGCGTACATCCGGTATACCGCCGCCAAGGAAGTCACTTCAGCGTTTTGTCGACTTCCCGATACAGCTACCATCCAAACGCAAAGCGCTACCGTGCGCCTCCTCTGTCACATGCCCAACACACGGAGAAGGACCCGGAGTCAGTGACTCCGGGTCCTTCTCTTCAGTAGCGGGGACAGGATTTGAACCTGCGACCTCTGGGTTATGAGCCCAGCGAGCTACCGAGCTGCTCCACCCCGCGCCGTTGTGTTCACAACCTTACCACGGCGCGGAGGGAGCCCGCTCACCACCGATTCACTCTTCCTTGCGTCCCTCGTCGTTGCCGTCCTCGGGGTTCTTGCCGTCGGATCCGCCCGCGCCGTCGCCGCCTGCCGACTCCTGCGCCTCGGCGGCCCGCTCGAGCGCCTCCTCCAGATCCCGCTGGGCCTGGCCGTAGGCGTCCCAGTCCTGCTCGCCCAGCGCCTCCTGACCCGCCTCGAACGCCTCCTGGGCGTCCTGGAGGGCCTCCTGCACCGTCGGGTCCTCCGAACCGTCCGCGGGCGGCGGCGTGGTCTCCTCCTCGCCCGGAGGCGGCTCCTCGCCCTCCGCCGGCGGTTCCTCGGCGCCCTCGACCCCGAAGACGGCGTTCAGCGCCTCGCCGAGGGTGTTCTCGAAGGCGGTCTCCTCGCCGTAGGTCACCAGCACCTTGCGCAGCAGCGGGTAGTTGGTGCCCGCGCCGCGGACGTAGACCGGCTCGACGTAGAGCAGACCGCCCTCCAGCGGCACCGTGAGCAGGTTGCCGTACTCGACCTCCGAGTCACCGCGCCTGAGGATGTTGATCTCGTTGGCGATGTCGGTGTCGGAGTTGAACCGGCTCTGCACCTGCTGCGGGCCGGACACCGTGGTGTTGGAGGGCAGCTTCAGGATCCGGATGGTCCCGTAGTCGTCGCTGCGGGCGTCGGCGTTCACCGCCATGAAGGCGCCGAGCGTCTCACGGCCGCTGGGGTTGAAGGTCGTGGTCAGGGAGAAGGTCTGCTCCTCCTGGTCCGGCATCTTCATGCTCAGGTAGTACGGCGGAACCGCGTTGCCCTCCTGCGTGGTCGGGTCGTCCGGCACCTGCCAGCGCTCACTGCCGCTGTAGAACTGGCTCGCGCTGGTGACGTGGTAGCGCGTCAGCAGCTCGCGCTGGACCTTGAACAGATCCTGCGGGTAGCGGAAGTGGTCCATCAGCTCGTCGCCGATCTCGCTCTTCGGCTCGACCGTGCCGGGGAATGCCTTCGTCCAGGTCTTCAGCACCGGGTCCTGTTCGTCCCACTCGTAGAGCCTCACCTCACCCGAGTAGGCGTCCACGGTGGCCTTGACCGAGTTGCGGATGTAGTTGACCCGGTTCTGCTGGGCGATGACCGCGCGCTGGCCGTCGGTCAGCGCGTCGGCGGTGGTCTCCCCCAGGGTGGTCCGGGACGAGTAGGGGTACTGGTTGGTCGTGGTGTAGGCGTCCACGATCCACTGGATGCGGTCCCCCACCACCGCCGGGTACGGGTCGCCGTCGATGGTCAGCCAGGGGGCCACCGCCTCGACGCGCTCCTTGGGCGTGCGGTTGTAGAGGACCCGCGAGCCCTCGCCGATCGCGCCCGAGTAGAGGATCTGCGGTTCGTTGAAGGTCACCGCGTACGCCGCGCGGTTGGCGATGTTGCCCAGGCTGACCCCGCTGTCGCCCTTGTAGCTGTAGGTCTTCTCCTCGCTGCCGGCGATGTAGTCCAGTTCCTGCTGCGGACCGCCGACGATGGAGTACTGCGTGGTCTTCTCACCGTAGTAGACCCGCGGCTCGTAGCCGTCCTCGGCCAGTTCGCCCTCCGGTGGGAGGTTCTTCTCGATGAAGGCCGGCGCCCCGGTCGAGGCCACCTCGGTGCCCTTGCCCGCGACCATGCCGAAGCCGTGGGTGTACTTGAAGTGGTCGTTGATCCAGTTGCGCTCGGTGATGCCGTTGATGTTGATCTCGCGCAGGCCGACGACGGTGTCCTGCTCCTCGCCGTCCTCGGTGCTGTATCGGTCCACGTCCAGCGTGGCCGGGAACTGGTAGTAGCTGCGGACCTGCTGGAGCTGCTGGAAGCTGGGCGAGACGACGTTCGGGTCGAGCAGCCGGATGCTGGCGGTGGTGTTCGCCGCCTCGCGCAGCTCCTCGTTGCTCGCCTCGCTCTCCCCCGAGTAGTCCGAGACCTTGGAGTCGTCGATGTCGTAGGCGTCGCGGGTGGCGTCGATGTTCTTCTTGATGTACGGCGCCTCCTTGGCCTGCTCGTTCGGCTGGACCTGGAATTTCTGCACGATCGCCGGGTAGAGACCGCCGATCAGGATCGCCGAGAGGACCATCAGGCCGAAGCCGATCACCGGGAGCTGCCAGGTGCGCCGCCACAGGGTGGCGAAGAAGAGCACCGCGCAGATCGCGGCGATGAAGAACAGGATCGTCTTGGCCGGGAGATAGGCGTTGGCGTCGACGTACCGCAGGCCCGTCCAGTTGTCCGTCGCCTTGAAGTCGCCGGACTTCACCGCCAGGCCGTAGCGGTCGAGCCAGTACGCCACCGCCTTGAGTGCCACGAAGACGCCCAGCAGCACCGAGAGGTGACCGGTGGCCTGGGACGTCGCGCGGGCGCCCGGCGTGGTCAGCCGCAGCCCGCCGTAGAGGTAGTGCACCAGCGCGGCGGCCAGCAGGGAGAGCACCGCGGCCGCGAAACCGAAGCTCAGCAGGAAGCGGTACCAGGGCAGGTCGAACGCGTAGAAGGCCACGTCCTTGCCGAACTGCGGGTCGGCGGTGCCGAACGGGACGGCGTTCACCCACATCAGCCAGGTGCGCCACTGGCCGGCCGCCGACGCTCCGGCGATCAGCCCCACCAGCGCGGTGACCCCGAGGAGCACCCACTTCTTGTACGGGGCGATACCCATCCGGTAACGGTCCAGGTTCTGCTGCTCCAGCGACATCGCGCTCAGCGGGGGACGCAGGCGGTGTGCCAGCCAGATGTTGAGGCCGACGGCCGCGGCCATCAGCAGACCGAAGACGGCGAACATGCCGATCTTGGTCCACAGGGTGGTGGTGAAGACGGTGGTGTATCGGACCGAGCGGTACCACAGCCAGTCGGTCCAGAACCCCGCGAACATGACGAAGAGCATGGCCAGCACGGCCAGCGCGCCCACCGTCATGAGCAGGGTCTTGGCGCGCCGGGAGGGCCTGCCGACACTGATCCGTGGTCCTGAGGGCCCGCCCGGGCCCCGGTCCGGCATCTGGAAAGCCAAGGTGCGCACCTCGAGAATCGCAGCGGAAGGGACTGGCCCCGAATGCTAGGGCCCCACCCATGCAACTTACTGAACCTTTACCCGGTTCCCGTTCCCGGGGGGTTCGGCGGCACGATATGAGGATGAACAACCTTCCAATCGACGGCACACCTCTGGCCGCGGGCCCGCTGACACGGGCCGTGCTGGAGATCGACGAGTACACCGCGGGGCTGGGCTGGGACCAGCCCGCCCGGCTGTTCGCCCTGGTCGACACCGACCGGCTGCGCACCGAGGAACCCGCCCTGGCCGAGCAGCTCGGGCTGGGCGTCGAGGAGCACCGGGGCGGCGAGGCCTCCGCCCCGGCCCCTCTCACCCCGGTGGAACAGGACGAACTGCCCGCCGGAATCCCTCTGGACGAGTTCCTCGGCACCATCGCCTGGCCCGACGCGGTCTCCGGCTGCGCCATGACGGTGGAGCGGCTGATGCTGCCGCCCTCCGCGGAGACGTCCGTCCCCGAGAGTCTCCAGGAGGAGGGCGCCGAGGAGCGGCTGGCCCGCTGGGTGGCCGAGCACCCCGAGCGTCAGGAGGTCCGGATGACCGTGGCGGTGCTGCGCGACGGCGCCCGGGAGTCGGCGCTGCGGCTGCGCGAGAAGGACTCGCCGACCGAGGTGCTGACCGGCCCGGATCTGGTGCCCGGGCTCGCCGAGGCGCTGGCCGCCACCTTCGGCGACTGACGGCCGGACCGCGGCGGAGGGGGGAACGGGTCAGCCTGCCGCGCACCGCGGCAGGCCGGCCGTCTCCCCCTCCCTGATGTCCTCCAGGGCCTCCAGGGCGTCGTCGATCGTGCCGACCCTCACCAGGGTCAGGCCCTCGGGGGCGTCGCGGGCGGCGGTGGCGCAGTTGTCCTCGGGGGTGAGGAAGTACTCGGCGCCCTTGTCCCGGGCGGCGATGGTCTTCATCTCCACACCGCCGATCGGGCCGACCCGCCCCTCGCCGTCGATGGTCCCCGTACCGGCCACGAACTCGCCGCCGGTGAGGTCGCCGGGGGTGAGCTTGTCCATGATGCCGAGAGCGAACATCAGCCCGGCGCTGGGACCTCCGACATCGGCCAGTTCGATGTCTATCTCGAACGGGAAGGTGTGGTCGAGCCCCGCCCGGATCCCGACCACGGCCCGTCCGTCGTCGTCGGCCTTCTCGGTGGTGACGGTGACCTCCCGGGAGACGGTGGGCTCCTCGCCCGCCTTCTCGGCCGCCTTCGCGGCCTTCGCCGGGACGACGGTGAAGACCACCCTCTGGCCGGGCTCGTGCTCGGTCACCAGCTCGGCGACGTCGCCCGGCTCCTCCACGGCCTCGCCGTCCACGGCGGTGATCACGTCCCCGGCGTGCAGCCTGTCCTCGGCCGGCCCGCCTCTGACCACGGAGGAGACGACCACCCGCTCGCCGACCGGGACGTCCAGCTCCCGCAGGGCCGCGACCTTGGCGCTCTCCAGCGACTGGGTGAACTCCTCGGCGTTCTCCTCGCGCACCTCCTCGGCCGACCTGTCGTCGGGATAGAGGGTGTCGTGCGGGACGACGGCGCTGTCATCGGCCAGCCAGCCGTGGACGGCCTCCACCAGGTTCATCCGGTAGTCGGCGCCGGTGACGCGGACGGTGGTCATGTTCAGGTGTCCGGACGGCTCGTAGGTCTTCCTGCCCTCGATGCTCAGCACCGGTTCGCCGTCGTGCTCGCCGAGCGTGTTGACGGTGGGGCCCGGTGACATCTCGGCGTACGGCACCCTGATGAGGACCGCGGCGCAGAGCACGGCTATGAGCAGCAGGGTCGAGGTGAGCATCGTCGCGGTCCGGCGTGGCATGGCACGACAGTACGGGAATCGCGCGTCAGTCGGCGGCGGAGGCCCGTCCGTCCGGGGCCGTGCGGGAGACGGCGGGGCCCTCGCGGCCGCCCCGGCCCTCCTGCTCCGTCCCGCGGCCGTGGGGGCGTTCCATGGCGGCGCGGAAGGCCTCGTATCCCGCGACCCCGTCGGCGTCCCCGAAACCGCTGGGTTTCCGCGAGGCCCACACGGACCACACGGCCGCCCCGACCGCGGCGACGAACGGAATCAGCAACCAGGCGAGTGCCGCCACAGTGACCTCCCGATCCTCGAGTGCGCCGGAGATACGGCCTATGAGCAGACTAGATCCCGGTTGAGTCAACCGTTCCGGCAGGGGTGCCCTTCCGCAACTCCACGCCCCGCGGGACACCCGCTCCCCGGCCCCGCGGGGACTGTTCCCGGCAGGCACCCCCGCATGCACCGCGTGGCCGTGGCACATCTGCCCGGGAGACCCGGCCCGCGGGTCTCGGCCGCTCCTACGCCCCCACCCACTCCTCGGTGCCGTCCGTGAAGGTCTGGTGCTTCCAGATCGGCACCCGGTGCTTCAGGTCGTCGATCAGGCGGCGGCACGCCTCGAACGCCTCGGCGCGGTGCGCGCAGGAGACGGCGACGACCACGGCGAGATCGCCCACCGCCAGGTCCCCCACCCGGTGGACCGCGGCGAGCGCCCGTACGGGGAGGTCGGCCGCGACCTCCTCGGCGACCCTGCGGAGCTCGGCCTCGGCCGTGGGGTGGCAGGAGTAGCCGAGACCGGTCACCCCCGCGCCCCCGTCGTGGTCGCGCACGGTGCCCGCGAACAGCGCGGTGCCGCCCGCCGAGGCGTCGCCGACTGCCGTGAGGACCTCGTCCACGGAGAGCGGGGTGTCGCGGATCGCCAGCAGGCGGATCGGGTCGGGCGCCGCCCGCTCCCCGGGGTGGTCGTACGTCTGTGCCATGGGGTCATGGTGCCGTACGGGCGCGGGGGCGCCGGGGGCGGCCCGCCGACGCGCCGGCACCGCTTTCCGGCGTCAGACCCGGCGGCGGGCCTTGCGGGCACGCCGGACCAGGGCCGCGGTGCCCACCAGGGCGACGGTGGCGCCCGCGGCTCCGAGGGTGGTGGCGTCCTTGCGGCCCAGGCGGCGGCCCGCGACCGCGTGGCGCCCCGCCGCCTCCTCCAGCAGCGCGGCCAGTACCTCCTCGTTGGTCCACTTCGGCCGCCAGCCCGCCTCGTGCAGCCGGGAACCGCTGACCACCCAGGGATGCATGGTGTACGCCAGGTCGCCGGCCGGGGAGGGCGTCAGCCCCAGGCGGTGGAGCCGGGAGGCGGCGCCGAGCGCGACGGCGGAGGGCAGCTCCATGCGGCGGATGCCGGACAGTTCCTCGACCTCCTCCTGCTCCAGCCAGCCGTCGCAGCCGACCGCGAGCTCGCCCTCCGCCTTCTCCAGCGCCGCGTACTCCAGGGCTCCGGCCAGGTCCTCGACATGGCAGAACTGCCAGCAGGGCCGGGAGCCGGCCACGACCAGCAGGCGGGGGGACTCGAAGTAGCGGGTCAGTGCGGTGTCGGTGCCGCCGACCAGGACGGCGGGGCGCACGACCGTGACGTTCAGCCCCGGGTGCGCGCGGGGGGCGCGGCGGGCGAGCCGTTCGATCTCCAGCAGGTCGCCCACCCCGGTGGCATCGGCGGTCGCCCGCAGCTCGGCGTCCTCGGCCAGCGGCACGTCGTTGTCGGGCAGGGCCCCGTAGACCATCGCCGAGGTGCACAGCACCACCCGGCGCACGCCCGCCGCGGCGGCCGCGGTCAGCACGGTCTGGGTGCCGCGCACGTTGTAGGCGGTGCGGGCGGCGGGGTCGGTCTCCAGATCCAGGTCGAGCGCGAGGTGGACCACGGTGTCCACCGGCTCGCCGTCACCGCGCAGCCGGTCGGCGATGGCCGGATCCCGCACGTCCAGGACGTGCCACTGCGCGCCGTCCACCGCGCCGCGGCGCTCGTCGAGCGCGATGACCCGCCCCACCTCGGGGGAGGCCGCCAGCCGCTCGGTGAGCAGCGCGCCGACCCCCGATCCGGCGCCGGTGACCGCGACGACGGGCCCTGCGGCTCCGTTACGCGGACCGCGAACGTTTGGCTCCTGGGAACTCACCCGGTGTCTCCCGCGGTTGTCTCTGGGTACGACGTGCGCAGGCTCCATCCTGCACGAGAGGTGTCTAGGCTGGACGTAGAGCCCGCCACATCGCACACCATCCCACCGACGTCCCAGCGTCCCGTCCACCAGAGCCGAGGAACCCCGTGAGTGACATCCCATTCGGATTCGGCATGCCGCCCGAGGAGCCCGAGGAGGGCGACGACGGACGGAAGAAGGGCGACGACCAGGGCGGCCCGCGGAACCCGTTCGGGTTCGGCGGCGCGGGCGGCGCCGACAACCCGCTCGCGGCGATGTTCGGATCGCTGGGCGGCGGCTCCGGCGGATTCGACCCGAACGACCTGGGCGCCGCGTTCCAGCGGCTCGGCCAGATGCTCAGCTACGAGGGCGGGCCGGTCAACTGGGACATGGCCAAGGACATCGCCCGGCAGACCGTCGCCGCGGGCACCCCGGACGGCACCAAGGACTCAAGTGTCGGCCCGCGGGAGCGGAAGGCGGTGGAGGAGGCCGTACGCCTGGCCGACCTGTGGCTGGACGGCGTGACCTCGCTGCCCTCCGGCTCCGGCTCGGCCCTCGCCTGGAGCCGCGCCGAGTGGGTGGAGTCCACCCTCCCGGTGTGGAAGGACCTGGTGGACCCGGTCGCCGAGCGGGTCGGGGCGGCCATGGGCGACGTCCTCCCCGAGGAGATGCAGGCCATGGCCGGCCCGCTGCTGGGGATGATGCGCTCCATGGGCGGCGCGATGTTCGGCACCCAGATCGGACACGCGCTGGGCGTGCTGGCCGGCGAGGTGGTCGGCTCCACCGACATCGGTCTGCCGCTGGGGCCCGGGGGCCGGGCGGCGCTGCTGCCGGCCAACATCGCGGCCTTCGGCGAGGGCCTGGGCGTGCCCCTGGAGGAGGTGCGGCTCTACCTGGCGCTTCGCGAGGCGGCGCACCAGCGGCTGTTCGCCCACGTCCCGTGGCTGCGCTCGCATCTGTTCGGCGCGGTGGAGGGATACGCGCGCGGGATCAAGGTGGACACGGCCAAACTGGAGGACGTCGTCGGCCAGCTCGACCCGTCCCGCCCGGAGGAGCTGCAGGAGGCACTGCAGCAGGGCATGTTCCAGCCCGAGGACACCCCCGAGCAGAAGGCGGCCCTGGCCCGGCTGGAGACCGCGCTGGCACTGGTCGAGGGCTGGGTCGACGCGGTGGTCCACGCCGCGGCCGAGCCCCATCTGCCGTCCGCCTCCGCCCTGCGCGAGACACTGCGCCGCCGCCGCGCCGGCGGCGGGCCGGCCGAGCAGACGTTCGCCACGCTGATCGGGCTGGAGCTGCGGCCCCGGCGGCTGCGAGACGCCTCCCGGCTGTGGGCCTCGCTCACCGACGCCCGCGGGGTGGACGGCCGCGACGGGCTGTGGGCGCACCCGGACATGCTGCCGACCGCCGAGGACCTCGACGACCCGGACGGTTTCGTCCACCGCGAGCAGCTGGACTTCTCCGAGCTGGAGGGGCTGCTGGGCAAGGAGTCCGGTACGGAGGGCGGCGCGGAGGGCGGACGCGGTCCGGCCCCGGACGGCGAGGACGGCCCCGGGGACGAGCGCGGCGGCGCCCGGTGAGCCTGCACGAGGACGCGGCGCGGACGCTCGGGCAGTGGTCGGCGCCGGACGGCGCGCAGGAGGCGCTGCGTCTGGCGTACCGCGATCATCTGGCCGTCCGCCCGGACGGCGTGTGGCGGTCCTGCGCGGACGGGCACATCACGGCGAGCGCCCTGGTGGTGGACCCCCGCCGCGGACGCGTGCTGCTGACGCACCACCGCAAGCTGCGGATGTGGCTCCAGACGGGCGGGCACTGCGAGCCCGGCGACACCGCCCTCGCGGGAGCCGCTCTGCGGGAGGCCGTCGAGGAGTCGGGCATCGACGGGCTCACCCTGCTGCCGGGCGGACCCGTCCGCCTCGACCGGCACATCACGCCGTGTGCCTGGCACCTGGACGTGCAGTACGCCGCCCTGGCGCCCGAGGGCGCGGTGGAGGCGGTGAGCGAGGAGTCGCTGGAGCTGCGCTGGTTCGGCTGGGACGAGGTGGCGGACGTCGCCGACGACTCCGTCGTACGGCTGGCGGACCGCACTCGCGCACTGCTGTGACACCGGGGCGCGCGGGCGGCCCCCGGGAGAGGGCCCGCGTGCCCCGCGCCTTCCGGCCGGTCAGTTGGTCCAGATGTTGCCCTGATTCTGGCCGCGGGCGCCGTGCCGGCCCATGCCGTACTGCGCCCCCCGGGCCGGCCGCCGCGTTCTGCGGCGGCGGCAGCTCGCTGGGCTGGACGAGGGCGAAGCCCCGGCCCATGAAGTCCAGCTCCCAGCCCTCCCCCGTGCTGCCGCGCCGGCGGAACACACTCCGGGAGCTGGTCTGGGCCTGCATCCGCACCCGCGGTGAGCTGGACCAGGCGACCACCGCGTCGGAGTCGGCGGAGGCGCAGACGGCGTCGCCCTGGAGCTCGATGGGGTGGACGTGCGCGGCGTTCTCGGCGAAGAACACCTGGCCGCGGCCGGTGCAGCGCATGAGCTGCGTCTCCTGGCCGGTGGCGTTGCCGATGATCCGGCCGGCCGGCCCGGCGCCCTTGTGGGAGAAGTCGCCGGGCATCACGGCCCGCTCGGTGGCGAACTCCGAGCCGTCGAACGAATAGCGCGCGACCTCCTCGCCGCCCGCGACGATCCGCAGATAGCCGGGGCCGGTCCGGGACATCTGGCCGTCGCCGTCGATCGTGGCGGTGAAGGACGGCTTGTGGATGTTCGCCGGAATGCGCTCCAGCGTCCCTGAAGGATTCCGTGTCGCCCGCCTGGGCGCCCAGCAGCCGGATCGCTCCCTCCGGCGACCCGGGCTGGTTGAAGAAGACGAGGTAACGGTCGTCCGACAACCGCTCATCGGCGTCGAGACCGGAGCAGCTGATGTCGAATGACAGCCCCGGCGCGGAGATCCGCACGCCCACGTACAGATCCGTTCCGGCTGTCAGATCGCTGATCCTGGCCTTGTGGCCTCGTTGGAATTCCCTGGCCACGCGTAACGGCCGTCCCCCATCCGAAGCGGTGAATTGCGTCGCGCCAGGCTAACCGGTGCCCTCCGGGGCTCACTCGCCCCCGTCACGGGTAATGTTCGGCAGCCTGCCGGCGGCGATCACGCCCTCAAGGAATCCCCGGGCCCTCTCCGTGCGCGGATAAGTCTCCAACAGCCGCCAGAAATCCGGGCCGTGCCCCGGGACCAGCAGATGGGCGAGCTCGTGCAGGAGGACGTAGTCCAGGACGTACTCCGGCATCCCCTGCAGACGGTGGGAGAGGCGGATACTGCCCTCGGCGGGGGTGCACGATCCCCATCGGGTGTTCTGGTTGGTGACCCAGCGCACGGTGGACGGGCGGGCGCGTCCGAGCAGGTACTGCTCGGACAGCCGCAGCGCGCGGGTGGCCAGCTCCCCGTCGTCGAGCGTCCTCCTGCTCTCCTGGGCGGCCAGCTTGTCGAGCATGACGCCGACCCAGCGCCGCTCCTCCTCCTTCGACATCCGGGCCGGGATGAGGACGACGGTACGGCCGCCCTCCCGGTAGGCGGAGACCGTGCGGCGGCGGCGTGCGCTGCGGCGGACCTCGACCTCGTCCGGCTGCGGCGCCGTGCCGCGCGGGCCGGGGCCCGGTTTCTCTACGCTGTTCAGCGGGTCTGCGGGCATGCCACGACGTTACCCGCCGGGGTCGGCGGAAGTCCCGTCCCCGGGTCGCCCGCGGGGACGCACGCCTGTGTGCGAGCCGGTGGCGCGTCTCCGGACATCTCGCGCCCCCGGTGTGACGAACGCCACATCCTGTGGACAACTCTCCGCGACGGCCACGGCGAAGGACTCAGGCTGGGGTCGTCCGGTCCTCTTCCGGCGCCGGGTGCGCCGGGAGCGGTTCAGCAGTGGTCCAGGGGGTTGCCGTGCATCCGATGATCAAACCCGCGCTCCGGCGTGCCTGGCGGGACCGGAACACCGTGCGGTACGGGGTGGCGCCCGCCCACTCGGTGCTGCTGGGTCCGGTGGACACCGCGACCGGCGGTTTCCTGGATCTCTTCGACGGCACCCGCAGCCTTCCCCAGCTCAGACAGGCCGCCGAGGCGATGGGGCTCGGGGCGGACGCGGCCGACCGCCTGGTGGCGCGGCTGACGGCCGCGGGGCTGCTGGACGACGCCACGGCCCACCGGCGGGCCGCGGCCCGGGTGGACGACCGGCTCCGTCCGGATCTGGGGTCGCTCTCGGTACTCCGTCCCGAGCCGGGCGGCGGGGTGCGCCGGCTGGCCGCCCGGGCGGCGGCCCGAGTGCGGGTGCGCGGTGCGGGACGGGTGGGAGCGACGGTGGCGGCACTGCTGTCGGCAGCCGGGGTGGGGCAGGTGGACGTGGTGGACGGAGGCTGCGTGGCGCCGTGGGACACCGCGCCCGGAGGCATCGCCCCCGACCAGACCGGTGAGCGGCGGGCCTCGGCCGCGGGCCGGGCGGTACGGCGGGCGGCCGCCGGGGCGCGGTCTCCCCGCCCTGGGCGGGGAG
>NZ_JBXUOY010000143.1:0-13237 GCF_057196705.1 Streptomyces sp. ATLC9
GGGCCGGCCGGCCCGCCGCCTCCGCTCCGTACGGCACCCGCGTCCGCCCGCCCCGGGGGGGGCGGACGCGGGCGGGCGGGGGTCCCGTTCCCAGGTCAGGGGGGAGCGGGAACCCTGCCGTTCGTATGCTGGACACATGAGTAATCCCAGCCGCTTCGACCGTGGCCACACCGACGACCTGGCCTCCTTCCTCGCCGCCTCGCCCACCCCCTACCACGCGGTCGCGAACGCCGCCGAGCGGCTGGAGAGGGCGGGCTTCCGGCGGCTGGCCGAGACCGACGCCTGGGACGGCGGCGGCGGCGGCCGGTACGTACTGCGCGGCGGCGCGATCATCGCCTGGTACGTGCCCGGGGGCGCCACGCCCGCCACCCCCTTCCGGATCGTCGGCGCCCACACCGACTCCCCGAACCTGCGCGTCAAGCCCGTGCCCGACACCGGCGCGGCCGGCTGGCGGCAGATCGCCGTCGAGATCTACGGCGGCACCCTGCTCAACACCTGGCTCGACCGCGACCTGGGCCTGGCCGGACGGCTGGCCCTGCGCGACGGCTCCACCCGCCTGGTGAACGCCGACCGGCCGCTGCTGCGCGTCCCCCAGCTCGCCATCCACCTCGACCGGGAGGCCAACAGCGGCCTGAAGCTGGACCGGCAGCGCCACATGACGCCCGTCTGGGGCCTGGGCGAGCCCCGCGAGGGCGATCTGGTGGACTTCCTCGCCGCCGAGGCCGGTCTGGACGCCGCCGACATCGCCGGCTGGGACCTGATGGTCCACAGCGTCGAGCCGCCCGCCTACCTCGGCCGCGACCGCGAACTGCTCGCCGGGCCGCGCATGGACAACCTGCTCTCCGTCCACGCCGGCACCGCCGCCCTGATCGCGGCCGCCGGGGCCGGGGACCCGCCGTACATCCCGGTGCTGGCCGCCTTCGACCACGAGGAGAACGGCAGCCAGTCCGACACCGGCGCCGACGGCCCGCTGCTGGGCAACGTGCTGGAGCGCTCCGTCCTCGCGCGCGGCGGCACACCGGAGGACCGCGCGCGGGCGTACGCGGGCACCGTCTGCCTCTCCTCGGACACCGGCCACGCCGTGCACCCCAACTACCCCGAGCGCCACGAGCCGGGCCACCACCCGATGCCGAACGGCGGCCCGATCCTGAAGGTCAACGTCAACCAGCGCTACGCCACCGACGGCACCGGCCGCGCCGTCCTCGCCGGCGCCTGCGAGCGGGCCGGGGTGCCGTGGCAGTCGTTCGTCTCCAACAACGCCGTCCCCTGCGGCACGACGATCGGCCCCATCACGGCCGCGCGGCACGGCATCGCCACCGTGGACATCGGCGTGGCGATCCTGTCGATGCACTCCGCCCGCGAACTGTGCGGCGCGGACGACCCGTTCCTGCTGGCGAACGCCCTGACGGCCTTTCTGGAGGCCTGACCGGCCCGGGCCCGCGGCGTCCGCCGACAGGCCGTCAGAAGCGCTGAGGGGGCCGGGACCGGCCGACTCGCACGGCACTCGGAATGCAAGTCCCGCCCAGGGGTACCCGGTTGACTGAACGAGCCCTCAACCAGCCGGACGGAGGCGGTTCTTCATGGGCATGGCACTGACCATCGTACTGATCGCGGTGGGCGCGATCCTGACCTTCGGGGTGAACTGGGATATCTCCGGGGTCAACCTCGATGTGATCGGCCTGATCCTCATGGCGGTCGGCTTCATCGGGCTGGCGTCCTACGTGGCCATCTTCAAGCGCCGCCGTGTGCAGCCGCCGAGCCCGGCGGCCCCGGTCGTCGAGGAGAACCACCGCCACCAGTGGCGCGCCTGACGCCCGGAGCGTCCGCACGGCGTGCGGACGCTCCGGCGCGCTCCGGCGCTACGCGTCGCCGTCCAGCCCCGCCAGCACCAGCGGCAGCCGGGAGACGCCGTCCGCGGTGACGCGCACGGGCACGCCCCAGTCCTGCTGGTGGACATGGCAGGCCGGATACTCGTTGGCCGGGTCGTCGTCGCAGGAGGCGGCCATCGCCGAGACGTGCAGCACGCCCTCGGCGACGCCGTCGGCGAGCACCAGCTCCCGGCTCAGGTCGGTGCCCTGCCCCGCGCCGTCCGCCAGCAGCTCCGGCGGTGTGGAGCTGACCAGCAGCCGGGTGGAGGGGCCGTAGCGGGTGTCGAGCTTCTGGCCGGGCGGGGCCTGGAAGACCACGTCCAGCCGGAGCGCACCCGGCGCCACCCCGGTCGCCTCGCGCCGGGTGCGGTGGGCGACGGACTCGACCCGTACCGCCTCCTCGGGCAGCCGCAGCCGGGTCAGCCGGTGGCGGGCGGACTCCACGACCACGATGTCGTCCCCCACCAGCACGGCGTCGGACGGCTCGCGCAGATCCGTGGCGAGCGTGGTGACCTCCTCGCTCGCCGGGTCGTAGCGGCGCAGGGCGTGGTTGTAGGTGTCGCAGACCGCCACCGATCCGTCGGGCAGCGCGGTGACGCCCAGCGGGTGCTGGAGCAGGGCCTGGCCGGCCGCTCCGTCCCGGTGACCGAAGTCGAACAGGCCGGTGCCGACCGCCGTGCGCAGCACGTATCCGCCGCCCTCGCCGCCCTCGCCGTCCGTGGCGCGCTCGGCCCAGCGCAGCGCCGAGGTCTCGGAGTCGGCGATCCACAGCCGGTCCCCGGCCGCCGCGAGCCCGGAGGGCTGCGCGAACCACGCCTGGCCGGCCGGGCCGTCCACCAGGCCCTCGTTGGTGGTGCCCGCCGCGACCGCGACCGTCCCCGCCTCCGGGTCGTACGCCCACAGCTGGTGGACGCCCGCCATGGCGATCCACAGCCGCCCCTCCCACCAGGCCACGTCCCACGGCGAGGACAGGTCCACCTCGCGCGCGGGCCCGGCCGCCGGCGAGCCCTGCCACCACTGGCGGCCCGTGCCGGCGAGCGTGGTGACCTCGCCGGAGGCCGGGTCCCAGGCCCGCAGCGCGTGGTTGACGGTGTCGGCGACGGCCACCCTGCCGTCCGGGAGCGGCGCCAGGCCCTGCGGCTCGTTGAAGCGGGCCTCCTCCCCCGGGCCGTCGGCCAGCCCGCGCGTCCCCTCACCGATCCGCCGCACCACCGTCTCGCCGTCCGGCTCCAGCTCCACCAGCTGGTGCCGGGTGGTGTCGGTGACCAGCAGGTTGCCCGAGGGCAGCACGAGCGCCTTGCCGGGAAAGCGAAGGTCGGTCGGCTCCGGCTCCGGCGGCACGTACGGGCCGTCGCCCCGCCGCAGGGTGCCCTTGGCCTCGTGCTCGGCCTCCAGCTCCGTCACCAGCTTCTCGATGGCGTGGACATGGCCCTCGCCCGCGTGCTGGGCGACGACGTACCCCTCGGGGTCGATGACGACGAGGGTGGGCCAGGCGCGCACCGCGTACTGCTTCCAGGTCGCCAGCTCGGGGTCGTCCAGGACGGGGTGGTGCACCCCGTAGCGCTCGACGGCGTCGACGACGGCCCGGTGGTCGGCCTCGTGGACGAACTTCGGCGAGTGGACGCCGACGACCACCACGGTGTCGCCGTGGCGCTCCTCCAGTTCGCGCAGCTCGTCGACGACGTGCAGGCAGTTCACACAGCAGAAGGTCCAGAAGTCGAGGACGGTGATGCGTCCCCGCAGGCCGGCGAGGGTCAGCTCCTTGCCGCCGGTGTTCAGCCAGCCGCCCTTGCCGATCAGTTCGGGGGCGCGGACACGGACACGGCGGCGGGGGGCGGCGGGGACGAGGTCGGTCATACCCCCCAGTGTGCCAAGTTCCCGCACGCGCCCTCGCGCGGCTCCCCGCCGCCCGCCGCGGCTCACGGGAACAGGACGTCCTGCGGCGGTTGCGCGGTGGGCGGTGGCGGTGGCGCTCAGCGCAGCACCCGGTCCCGCAGGACGGGGAAGTCCTGGCGGACCTTGTCGACGTACGCCGGGTCCAGTTCGGCGGTGACGACCCGCTCCCCGGCGTCCGGCGCCTCGGCCAGCGTCTCGCCCCAGGGGTCGATGATCGCGCTGCGGCCCGCCTGGGGGACGCCCGCGTGGGTGCCCGCGGTGCCGCAGGCCAGCACGTACGCCTGGTTCTCCACGGCGCGGGCGCGGGCCAGCAGGGACCAGTGGGAGGCGCGGCGGGCGGGCCAGCCCGCCGGGACCACCAGCGCCCGGGCGCCGGCGTCGGTCAGCGCGCGGAACAGTTCGGGGAAGCGCAGGTCGTAGCAGGTGGCCAGGCCCAGGGTGATGCCGGGCAGGGCGACGGTGACCGGTTCGGCGCCGGCGGACATCAAGGTGGCCTCGCCGCGGTCGAAGCCGAAGCGGTGGATCTTGCGGTACGCGGCGGTCCGCTCGCCGTCGGGGGAGAAGACCAGGGAGGTGTTGTACAGGGCCGTTCCGCCGGGGCCGCCAGGGCCGCCGGGGCGCTCGGCGCGTTCCACGACGGAGCCGGCGTGCAGCCAGACCCGTGCCTCGCGGGCCGCCTCGGACATGGCCCGTGCGGTGGGGCCGTCCAGCGGCTCGGCGCCGGTCTCGAAGGAGTCGAAGGCGAAGGCCCCGACCGTCCACAGCTCGGGCAGGACCACCAGATCGGAGGCCGTCTGCTCACGGACGAGCGAGGCGGCCCGCAGGCGGCGCGCTTGGACCGTTTCGTCCCCGTCCACACCGATCTGGATGAGAGAGGCGCGCACCGTACCACCGTCCATGGGTTCGAGGGGGCCAAACGCCGGTCGAAAGCCGGTCGAAAGCAGCCTACGATCGTCACCCGAAAGGCCTGTCAGGCTGCTTGCCCGCAGCGTAACTTGAGAGCACCCAGTCCGCGAACCCACACCATCCACACGTATTCAGCACGTATCCGAGGGGTCCCGTTGACCGACCACCCTAGCCTTCAGCCCTACGCCGACGCCTGGGCCCACTCCATCGAGGCGATATCCGAGCTGGTCTCCCCGCTGGCCGAGGGCGAGTGGAACCGCGCGACCGAGTGCCCGGGATGGTCGGTCCGCGACATCGTTTCCCATGTCATCGGGTCGGAGTGCGAGATGCTGGGAGACCCCCGCCCCATCCACACGCTGCCGCGGGACCTGTTCCATGTGAAGGACGAGGTCAGCCGCCGCGTCGAGGTCCAGGTGGACGTGCGGCGCTGCCACACCGCCCCGGAGATGACCAGCGAGCTGGAGTACACGATCATCCGCCGCTCCCGCCAGCTGCGGAACGAGAAGCGTGGGCCGTCGACGATGGTGATGACCCCGCTCGGCCGGGAGATGACGCTGGAGCGGGCGCTGCGGCTGCGGGCGTTCGACGTGTGGGTGCACGAGCAGGACCTGCGGCGGGCGCTGGGCAGGCCGGGCAACCTCGACTCCCCCGGCGCCCACGTGGCGCGGGACGTGCTGGTGGACGGGCTGCCCAAGGTGGTCGCCAAGGACGCCGGGGCGCCGCCGAACTCGGCGGTCGTCGTCGACGTGAGCGGGCCGGTGGAGTTCATGCGGACCGTGCGCGTGGACGCCGAGGGCCGGGGCACGGTGGACGGCAGCGTCTCGCTGGGTCCGGCGGTCACGCTGGCGACGGACTGGGAGACGTACCTGCGGCTGGCCTGCGGGCGGGTGCGGCCCTCGGCGGTGCGCGAGGACCTCAAGATCGAGGGCGACCAGGCCCTCGCGGACGCGATCCTCGCGCACTTCGCCGTCACGCCCTGACACCTCCGCGGGGCCGGCCCGGGGCCGCGTCCCGTCTCACACCGGTACGTGCACCGCCTCGACGCGGCTGGCCACCACCCGCTCGCGCTCGCGGCGATGCGCCCGGCCGCGCAGCCGCAGGATCTGGGCGGTGCCCAGCGCCTGGAGGACGAAGACGGAGGCGAACGCGATCCGGTAGTCGTCACCGGTCGCGTCCAGCAGGACGCCCACCGCCAGCAGGGTGGTCATGGAGGCCGTGAAGCCGCCGATGTTGACGATGCCCGACGCCGTGCCCTGCCGCTCGGGCGGATTGGCGGGGCGGGCGAAGTCGAAGCCGATCATCGAGCCCGGACCGCAGGAGCCGAGCACCACGCACAGCAGCACCAGCGCCCACAGCGGCGCCCGCCCCGGCCAGCCCAGCACCATCGCCCAGACGGCGGCCGTGGCCAGCACCGTACCGAGCGCGATCGGCGCCCGTGCGGTGTGGTGCCGGGCGATGACCTGGCCGTAGACCAGCCCGATGGCCATGTTGGAGAGCACCACCACGGTCAGCAGGGTGCCGGCCTCGGCGCGGGTGCGGCCCTGCGCCTCGACGAGGAACGGCATCCCCCACAGCAGCAGGAAGACCATGCCGGGGAACTGGGTGGTGAAGTGCACCCACATGCCCAGCCGGGTGCCCGGCTCGCACCACGCCTCGGCGAGCTGGCGGCGCGCGTAACCGTGCTCGCGTGCCGGCCCCTGCCCGGGAGCGGAGGCGGGCGGGGAGGCGGGGACTCCCTCGGGCCGGTCCCGGAGGAAGAGCAGGACGAGCACCAGGACCAGCACGCCCAGCCCGGCACTGCCCGCGAAGGTCGGCGTCCAGCCGAAGGTGTCCAGCACACGCGCCAGGACCAGTGTGGTCAGCAGGTTGCCCGCCATCCCGAACAACGCCGCCACCTGGGCGATCAGCGGACCGCGGCGGGGCGGGAACCAGTTGGAGCCCAGCCGCAGCACGCTGATGAACGTCATGGCGTCCCCGCAGCCCAGCAGCGCGCGGGCGGCCAGCGCCATGGCGTACGAGCCGGAGAGGGCGAAGGCGAACTGGCCGGTGGTGAACAGCACGATGCCCAGGACCAGGACCTTCCTGGTGCCCCAGCGGTCCACCAGCAGGCCGACGGGTATCTGCATCCCGGCGTAGACCAGGAGCTGGAGGATGGAGAAGGACGACAGGGCCGAGGCGTTGATGTGGAAGCGGTCGGCGGCGTCGATGCCCGCGACGCCCAGGCCGGTGCGGTAGGTGATGGCGGTGAAGTAGACGGCGACGCCCAGCCCCCACACGAAGGCGGCCCGCGGGCCGCCGAGCCGCGCTCCGGAGGCCGGTGTTCGGGAGGCCGGTGTTCCGGGCGGTTCCCCGCCGCTCACCGGACCCCACCGCGCAGCAGGTGCCGCACGGAGCCGACATGGCCGCGCACCGCCTCGGCGGCGGCCTCCGCGTCCCCCGTGCGCAGTGCGCGCAGGATCTCGGTGTGCTCGGTGATGTTCTTGGCGATCCGGTCGGGGTGGGAGTGCATCACGGCGACGCCCATGCGCAGCTGGCGGTCACGGAGCTGGTCGTACAGGCGATCCAGGATCTGGTTGCCGGCCGCCCTGACCACGGTGGCGTGGAAGCACCGGTCGGTGGCGGCGACCGCCGCCAGGTCGCCGGTCCCGGCCTGTCGCCGCTGCTGCTCCAGGAGTTCGCCGAGCCGGTCCAGCAGGTCGCGCGGCGCGGGGGCGACCTTGCGCACGGCGTGCTCCTCGACCAGCAGCCTGGTCTCGACGACATCGCCGATCTCCTGGACGGAGACGGGCAGGACGAGCGCGCCCTTCTTGGGGTAGAGCCTGAGCAGCCCCTCGGCCTCCAGGCGCAGCAGCGCCTCCCGCACGGGGGTGCGGGAGACTCCGACCGCCCCGGCCAGCTCGCCCTCGGTGAGCAGGGTCCCGCCCTCGTAGCGGCGCTCCAGGACGGCCTGCTTGACGTGGGCGTAGACGCGTTCGGCGGCGGGCGGCGCCGGATTCCGGGCCGGGGCCGGACCCGGGGAGGGCTGGAAGGACATGTGCACACCATAGATACAACAGATATGCGCGCACACCCCGGTCCGTCACGCGGGACGGGGTGCGCCGGGCCGGGTCGGCCGGCGGCACGGTGCGCGCCGCCGGCCCGTCAGGACCCCCGGGATCCTCAGGCCCAGGTGATCAGGCGCTTGGGGTGCTCCAGGACGGCCGCGATGTCGGCCAGCACCTTGGAACCCAGCTCGCCGTCGACCAGCCGGTGATCGAAGGAGAGCGCCAGAGTGGTGACCTGGCGCGGCTTGACCTTGCCCTTGTGGACCCACGGCTGGAGCTTTACCGCGCCGAAGGCCAGGATCGCCGACTCCCCGGGGTTGAGGATCGGGGTGCCGGTGTCGACGCCGAAGACGCCGACGTTGGTGATCGTGACCGTGCCGCCCTGCATGTCCGACGGGGAGGTCTTCCCCTCCCTGGCGGTGACGACCAGATCGCCCAGCGCCCGCGCCAGCTCCGGCAGGGTCTTGGCGTGCGCGTCCTTGATGTTCGGCACGATCAGACCGCGCGGGGTGGCCGCGGCGATGCCCAGGTTCACGTACTCCTTGTGGACGATCTCCTGGCCGGCCTCGTCCCAGGCGGCGTTGACCTCCGGGTTGCGGCGGATGGCGACCAGGAGCGCCTTGGCCACCAGCAGCAGCGGGTTGACCCGCAGACCCGCCATGTCCGGGTCCTGCTTGAGCTCCTGCACCAGCTTCATCGTGCGGGTGACGTCGACGGTGACGAACTCCGTGACGTGCGGCGCGGTGAAGGCGCTGGAGACCACCGCCTGGGCGGTCGCCTTGCGCACACCCCTGATCGGCACCCGGCGCTCGCGCTCGCCGGTGCTCCACACGGCCGGAGCCGGGGCCCCGGCCTGGGCGGGGGCCGCCCCGGGTGCGGTCCCGGTCACGGCGGCGGCCTCGTGCGAGGGCGCGGGAGCCGCGGCGGCGTGGACGTCCTCGCGGGTGATGATCCCGTTCGGGCCGGTCGGGGTGACCGCGGCCAGGTCCACTCCCAGGTCCCTGGCGAGCTTGCGCACCGGCGGCTTGGCCAGCGGGCGGCCGGCGGCCGGTTTCACCGGGTCCTCGGTGGCGGGCGCCACGGCCGGGGGCGTGGTGGTGGCGTCCGTGTCCGCCTGGACGGCGACCCGCGCGTCCCGTACGTGGTTCTGCCGCTGCTTGCGCGGACGCCGCTTGGTCGAGGCGGTGCCGACGCCGTAGCCGACCAGCACCGGCTGGCGCTTGGCGCCCTCCTCGGGCTCCGCCTCCGGCTCGGCCGGGGCGGGCGCCGCCCCGGCGGGCTCGGCGGCGGGTGCCCCGCCGGTCTCGGCGGGTCCGGCCGACGGGTCGGTGTCCACCGTGATGATCGGGGTGCCCACGTCCACCGTGACGCCCTCTTCGAAGCGCAGCTCGTGCACCACGCCGTTGTACGGGATGGGCAGCTCGACGGCCGCCTTGGCCGTCTCCACCTCGCACACCACCTGGCCGTCGGTCACCGTGTCCCCGGGTCCCACGTACCACTTGAGGATCTCGGCCTCGGTCAGGCCCTCGCCCACGTCCGGCATCCTGAACTCGCGGATGCGCTGGGCAGCGGCCCCGGCGGCAGCCGTATCAGTCATCGTCACGACTCTCCTCAGCCTCTACTCTCAGTACGCCAGCGCGCGGTCGACGGCATCGAGCACCCGGTCCAGGTTCGGCAGGTACTCGTCCTCCAGCCTGGCCGGCGGGTACGGCGAGTGGAACCCGCCCACCCGCAGCACCGGCGCCTCCAGGTGGTAGAAGCACCGCTCGGTGATCCGGGCGGCGATCTCCGAACCCGTGCCCAGGAAGACCGGCGCCTCGTGGACCACCACCAGGCGGCGGGTCCTCTCCACCGACGCCTGGATCGCGTCGAAGTCGACCGGGGACATCGACCGCAGGTCCAGCACCTCCAGCGACCTGCCCTCCTCCTCGGCCGCCGCGGCGGCCTCCAGGCAGGTCTTCACCATCGGCCCGTAGGCCGCCAGCGTCAGGTCGGCGCCCCGGCGGGCGACGACCGCCCCGTGCAGCGGTCCGGGGATGGCCTCGGTGTCGACCTCGCCCTTGTCCCAGTAGCGGCGCTTGGGCTCGAAGAAGATCACCGGGTCGTCGGAGGCGATCGCCTGCTGCATCATCCAGTACGCGTCCGAGGCGTTGGACGGCGAGACGCACTTCAGACCCGCCACGTGCGCGAACAGCGCCTCGGGCGACTCGCTGTGGTGCTCCACCGCGCCGATGCCGCCGCCGTAGGGGATGCGGACGACGACCGGCAGCTTGACCTTGCCCAGCGCGCGGGCGTGCATCTTCGCCAGCTGGGTGACGATCTGGTCGTAGGCGGGGAAGACGAACCCGTCGAACTGGATCTCCACCACCGGCCGGTAGCCGCGCAGGGCCATGCCGATCGCGGTGCCGACGATGCCGGACTCGGCCAGCGGGGTGTCGATGACCCGGTCCTCGCCGAAGTCCTTCTGCAGTCCGTCGGTGATGCGGAAGACGCCGCCGAGCTTGCCGACGTCCTCACCCATGATCAGGACCTTGGGGTCGGTCTCCAGGGCCTTGCGCAGCGACTCGTTGAGCGCCTTGGCCATGGGCATCCTGGTGTTGGCCATCTCAGCGGCCCTCCTCGTCGGCGAAGGACGCCAGGTACTCGGCGAACTGGGCACGCTCCTCGTCCACCAGCGCGTGCCCGTCGGCGTAGACGTTCTCGAAGATGGCCATGGTGTCCGGGTTCGGCATGGTCCGGATGGCCTCGCGCACCCGCAGCGCCAGCGCGTCGCTGTCCTGGTCGAGCCCGGCGAGCCAGTCGGCGTCGATCAGGCCCTCCTTCTCCAGACAGGTGCGCAGCCGCAGGATCGGGTCCTTGGCCTCCCACTCCTCACGCTCGGCGTCCTTGCGGTAGCGGGTGGGGTCGTCGGAGGTGGTGTGGGCGCCCATCCGGTAGGTGAACGCCTCGACCAGGGTCGGGCCCTCGCCGGTGCGGGCGCGCTCCAGGGCGGCCCGGGTCACGGCCAGCACCGCCAGCACGTCGTTGCCGTCCACCCGGACGCCGGGGAAGCCGAAGCCCGCGGCGCGCTGGTAGATCGGGACGCGCGACTGCTTCTCGGTGGGCTCGGAGATCGCCCACTGGTTGTTCTGGCAGAAGAAGACCACCGGCGCGTTGTAGACCGCGGAGAAGGTGAACGCCTCGGCCACGTCGCCCTGGCTGGACGCGCCGTCGCCGAAGTAGGCGATCACCGCGCTGTCCGCGCCGTCCTTGGCCACGCCCATCGCGTAGCCCGTGGCGTGCAGCGCCTGCGAGCCGATGACGATGGTGTAGAGGTGGAAGTTGTTGCCGCTGGGGTCCCAGCCGCCGTTGTTGACACCGCGGAACATGCCCAGCAGGTTGGTCGGGTCCACCCCGCGGCACCAGGCCACGCCGTGCTCGCGGTAGGTCGGGAAGACGTAGTCGTCGTCCCGCAGCGCCCGGCCCGAGCCGATCTGCGCGGCCTCCTGGCCCAGCAGCGACGCCCACAGGCCCAGCTCGCCCTGGCGCTGCAGCGCGGTGGCCTCGGCGTCGAACCGGCGGGTGAGGACCATGTCGCGGTACAGGCCGCGCAACTCGTCCGGGGTCAGGTCCAGCGAATAGTCCGGGTGCTCGACCCGCTCGCCCTCCGGCGTCAGCAGTTGTACGAGCTCGGGGCGCGCGGCCGACTGCGAACGCTTCCTCGCCCCGCTCGTCGTGGTGCGCTTTCCGCTGCTGCGGCGCGGCTTGCTGCGCGCGGCAGTGCTCTCCACGGTCACTTGTGCTCCTCCGTCTGTCCGGCCCCCGGGGTCGCCGGGAAGCCTGGGGGTTCCCCGCCGGTGGCAGGGAGAGGCTCGCCCGGATCCGTACGGCCCACGGGGGTAGGTGCGGCGCGGACGGAACCGAGCGGTGACAGGTGTCCCGTTCGACGGCCCGCTGTCAGCACGTTACCCAGTACCTCCGCACATGCGCGAAGGGTCCCTGACCTGCAATTTTGCTTGGGTTTCCAAGTAAATCGCAAAAGCCTGGAACGTCACTGGTCACAGCCTCGCAAGCGCCTGGGACAAACGCACGTTATCCCGGTACCGAAGTGACGGGAAGAGCTGTGGGTAAGTGACGCCGAGATGGCGCCTTGTCGGTATGTGAGACGGACACGGAGGGTGAAGAGGCGTACGGTCCCGCAGGAGCCGCGTACCGCCCATACGCCGCCCACCGGCGGAAGTACGGGCACAACCGCGGGCACGGCCACGGGCGGAACTACAGACAGAAGGCGTCGCGTACCGCCTCGTAGCGCCCGGTCCACCACACCACCAGCGCGGAGGCCGCCGGGAACTGCGGATCGGTACGGCGGTCGCGCAGGTGGTAGTGCCAGCGCAGCATCCAGAAGTCGTTGAGCCGCTCCCACCACACCCGGTGGACGGCCGCGGCCATCTCCTCCGCCCCGGCCCCGGTGGCGGCGCGGTAGGCGCGGGCGTAGGACCGGATCTTGGCCAGGTCCAGGGCGCCGCCGGGCCGCAGGAAGAAGATGACGGCGGCCCGCACCGCCTCCTCGGCGCGCGGCCGCACGGCGAGCCGGTCCCAGTCCACGATCGCGACGGGCTCCCAGGGGGCCCGGTCCCGGTAGAGCAGGTTGAGGGGGTGGAAGTCGCCGTGCACCCACCCGGCGACCGGCTCGGCCCCGGCGGGCGGGCGGCGGTGGGCGTGGCGCTCCAGCAGGGTCCGGCGTTCGCGCAGCCGGTGGTCGGCCAGCTCGTCGAAGCAGTCGCGCCGGCTCCGGGTGCGCACCCGGGCCAGCAGCTCGTCGATGAGGCCGAAGGTCACCTCCGGATCGGCGCTGGGCTCGGCCGAGCACTCGGCGTCGGGCACGGGCGCGACCTGCCCCAGCCGTACGTGCACCAGGCCCAGCAGCGCGCCCAGGCGGCGCGACTGCCCGCGCGAGAGCTCACCGCCGTCGCGGTGGCGGCCGTCCACCCACGGGTGGAGGGCGTAGCAGCGGTCCTCCACCACGGCGACGGTCCGCCCGGAGGCGTCCTCGACGGGCGGTACGACCGGGACCCCGAGGTCGCCGAGGCGGACGGTGACGCGGTGCTGCCGCTCGATGCGGGCCGGGTCGCGCGGATCCCCGTCGAGGTGGTGCTTGAGGAAGAACCGGCCCCGCGTGGTGGACAGCCGGTAGCCGCGGTTCAGCAGCCCCTGGGCCACCGGCTCGCAGGAGATCGGCTCCCCGGCGCCGAAGCGCCGCACCAGCGTGGCGAGGGTGACGCGGGAGAGGTGGGGAGACTGCACGCCGGGGATCGTAAATCACCGAGAGCGACCGTCCGGACGCGTTGTGCGCCGGGGGCGCGGAGGTGGTATAGGCGGCGGGAGCCACCCGGAGCCACCCGGAGCCACCCGGAGCCACCCGGGGCCACCCGGGGCCACCCGGGGCCACCCGGGGCCGCCGGGCGGGCCCGTGTCCTGCCGGGGCCGGGTCACCGCCGCCGGGTCAGCCTCCGGCGCCGCCGCCGGGACCGCCCGGCGCTCCCC